>CBDURV010000501.1:0-3586 GCA_965369495.1 uncultured bacterium | reverse complement strand
GGATCTCGTCCTTGTTGGCCACGTGGTTGTAGAGCGACATCGCCTCGACCCCGAGCTGATGGCCGAGCTTGCGCATGCTGAGCGACTCGATTCCGCTCCCGTCGGCCAGCGCAATCGCGGCGCGCAGGACGCGTTCCTTACTCAAGGGGGGACGGGGTTCTTTTGTCATTCCTTTAGCCAATCCTTGCGCGACTTACGCTGTAAGTATACATTGTAAGCCTGCACAGGAGAAGAGCAATGCAAGCAATCGTCTACGAAAAGTACGGACCTCCCGAAGTCCTCGAACTGCGAGAGATCGACCGGCCCACCATCAAGGACAACGAAGTGCTGGTGCGGGTTCACGCCGCTGCCATCGGTGCCGGGGATCTCCATCTGCTTAGCGCCGAGATCTGGGCGGTGCGGCTCTACCAAGGCCTGCTCGGACCCAAGCGCAAGGTCCTCGGGCACGACCTCGCAGGAACGGTGGATTCGGTCGGCGACAAGGTCACGGGGTTCAAGGCGGGCGACGAGGTTTTTGGGACCAGCAACAACGCCGGGGCTTTCGCGGAGTACGTGCGCGTCCCCGAGAGCGGTCTCGCGCTAAAACCGTCGAACTTGACCTTCGAGGAGGCGGCGACGGTTCCCGTGTCGGCACTCACGGCGTTGCAGGGCCTGCGCGACAAGGGTCGCATTCAGCCCGGGCACAAGGTCCTCATCAACGGTGCGTCCGGCGGTGTTGGGCTCTTCGCCATCCAGATCGCCAAGTCGTTCGGGGCCGAGGTTACCGGCGTATGCAGCACCAAGAAGATGGACCTGGTGCGTTCGCTCGGCGCGGACCACGTCATCGACTACACGCAGGAAGACTTCACCGAGGGCGACCGGCGCTACGACCTGGTCCTCGACAACGTGGGGAATCGTCCGCTGGCCGCCTGCAAACGCACGCTCGAACCCGACGGAATCTATGTCGCGGTCGCGGGGGCGCCCTCTCGTTCGCTGCGGATTGCGATTGCCGGCGGCAAGAACGCGATTATCTTCATCTCGCTCCCGAATCAGAAGGACCTGCGCTGCATCAAAGAACTCGTCGAGAGCGGCAAGCTGACGCCGATCATCGACCGACGCTACCCCTTGAGCGAGCTGCCTCAAGCGATTCGGTACGCAGGCGAAGGGACCGCACAAGGTAAAGTCGTCATCTCTGTCTAGCCTACCGAAGGAGAACCGACCCATGCATCGACGCCCCGTCCTAATCGCGCTCGCCTTCCTGTTCGGCATGATGTCCGCGGGATGCAAGGCCAAGGCCGCCCATGCCGCCGGCTTCGTGGACTCGTCGCTGCTGGAAAAGGACAACACACTTCCGTTCCACGGTGCGTGGCGCAGTCCCAAGCGCGAGTTTGCGCAGTACAGCAAAATCTGGATCGCCCCCGTCAATACGGCGCACCTGCTCGAGATGGACATCTGGAAGGAGGGCGAGGCGGGTGCGTCAGGTCAGCTACAAAAAGATGTCGACGAGATCGCGGTGAAGGTGCGCCAGTACCTCATAGACACCTTCAAGACGCCGCCCGAAGGCGTCGAGAGTCGGTTCACCGTCGTCGATAAACCGACCGGCAAGGACACGCTCAAGCTGGAGTTCGCCATCGTCGAGATCGTGCCCAGCAAGGCGCTGCTCGAAGCGGCCAGTTGGGCGATGCCGTTCGGCACGGGCATCCTTCTCTCCCCGGTCAACACCAGTACCGCGGCGATGGAGGGACGCTTCGTCGATGCTGCCACCGGCCAGCCGATCCTGCTCTTCGCCGACCGCGAGGGCGAGCAGTTTCGCCCCATCGACCTCGGTGGCTTCACCTGGTACGCGCACGCCAAAGGCATCATGCAGGACTGGAGCGTGCAACTCGTGAAGGTCGCGAACCAGAAACCCGGCGAAGTGATCGAGGACATGAAGGTCTATACGATCAGCCCCTGGTAACTGATCGGAGTGGTCCGAAAACCGGTCACTTCGTAATCGTCATGGTGTCCATGACGACGTCGTCCCGGTCGATCGCGCGCATGCGGAGCACGCCGTCGGCGATTTCAACCACGACGTGGTGGTACGCGGACACCGACGCTGCCGTGAATTCGCTGAACCCCGCGGCGTACAGGCTCTTGCCTCCGCCGCCGGTCACGACGAACACGGTCCCGGACGGATTGGCGTAGTCGCCGGACGAATCGGCGTCCACGACGACATCGGCCGACAGCGGGTGCGTGCGCTCGAACACGTGGTCGTGGCCCGTGAAGACGATGTCCACGCCGTATCGGTCGCAGTACGGCACCAGCGCCGCGCGCACCTCCAGATCGCTGCCGTGTCGCGATGAGCTGTAGGGCGGGTGGTGCAGATAGACGACGGTCCACGCGCGCGTGTTGGCGGCGAGGTCGGCGGCGAGCCAATCGCCCTGGAGTGTTCCCGGCGCGAGATCCTGCGTGGAGTTGAGCGCGACGAAGTGCACGGGGCCGCGATCGAAGCTGTAGCAGCGCTCGGTTCCGTCCGCCGGATTGCGCGGCAGGTAGACGCTGTTCAGGAACGACTCCGCGTCGTCGGTAATGACGTCGTGGTTGCCGATCGCGGGATAGAAGGGCACGCGCTCAAGCAGACTCCGATACGGCACGAAGTAGGCGCGATCGATCATCTCCTTCGCACCGCTCTCGTAGATGACGTCCCCGGTCATGAGCACGAGATCCGGATCGGAAAGGCCGATCCCCGCCGCGATGTCCCGCTGAGCCTCGGTGCCGGTTCCGGAATCGCCCACGACGGCGAAGCAGACCGACCCGGTTCCCGTCACGGGCGCGGTGTGTAACCGGTGTCCGTCGCTGACCACCGCGCCATCGTGCTCGAGCGCGTAGTCGTACCGGGTGTCCGCGGCGAGTCCGGTCAGCGTGAAGACGTGTTCCGTGGTCGGCGCGTCGCCGACAATGCGCTGACCGGAACTGCACGTGATCGCCCCGACCACGGGCACCTGGCTGCGCCACGCCACAACAATCGAGCTCTCCTGGGCGAGAGCGAGCTGAGGCCCTCGGACGACCGGTCCGCTGGGCGACGCGTCGCCGCCCGAGCAGGCGACGAGCGGGCAAATGAGCGCCAAGAACCACAAACTCCGCACGCCCCACTTATCGGCCTCATCGCGCGGTAGATGAAACCGCCGCCAAACCCGATTAGCGGGTCAGGAGAAACGCCCGCCGTTTGGCGAGGAAATCGAGCAGTCCGGGGGTATTCGGCTTGAACGCCGGAACGGAGACGAGATGGTCGAGGTTGCGATCGAAATCGCTGCTGTCGTACATGACCGAATACGGGAAGCGCTCCATACGCGCCCACGGACGCATGGCGGCGTGCATCGTGGCCACGCGAACAGACCCCATGGGATGGCGCGCAAGCTGGTCGATGAGTGCCTCGTAACGCAGCCGGTACTCGGCAACCGCAAGCACGCGCTCAACCAGAGGCGTCCCGGGAATCGACGGAACATCGACGGGGTAGGTATGGACGTTCGTATGGTCGTAGCCGTCCACGGTGTTCGTGCCGTAGCAGACGTTGTGGTCCCACGAGATGAAGTGGAAGAGACCGGTCGCGGGGTTGTTGTAGAGGTAG
>CBDURV010000500.1:0-3596 GCA_965369495.1 uncultured bacterium | reverse complement strand
CGCACAAGCAGATAAGGTAGGCTGTCGCGCATGCGGGAGCAAAAGGGTCCTGTTTCGGGAGGAGTGGCGGATCGCACCGCCTAACGAGGCGTGTCGGCAGTCTTCCCGCCCCGCTCGCGCGACTACTTTCGTATCGTGCTGTTCGTGCTCGGAGCGACGGGCCTCTTGGTCGCGTCCGCGATCGCTTACTACGTAACGCCCGCCTACACACGCGTCGGTTACGAGCCGATGCAGCCCATGCGTTTTTCGCACAAGCTGCACGTGGGCGGACTGGGCATGCAGTGCCTGCACTGCCACAACCACGTGGGCGATTCGCCCCACGCGAACATCCCGTCCACGCAGACCTGCCTCAACTGCCACGGCACGAAGTTCGGCAACGTCGCGGGCCAAAGTGCCGCGCTCGCACCGTTGCGCGCCGCGGAACAGAGCGGCCGCGCGCTGGAGTGGGCGCGCGTGCACAAGGTGCCCGACTACGCCTATTTCAACCACGCCGTGCATGTGCGGCGTGGTGTTAGCTGCGTGAGTTGCCACGGCCGCGTTGACCAGATGGAAGAGGTGCGCCACGAAAAGCCGCTGTCGATGAGTTGGTGCCTCGACTGCCATCGCGATCCGGCGCCGCAGTTGCGCCCGGCGGACAAGGTCTTCGATCTCGACTGGAGCTTCGACTCCGAGGCCGACCAGCAGGAGTTCGCGCGCAATCTCATCCGAACGGCCGGGATCCAGCCGCCGCTCAACTGCTCGGGGTGCCACCGATGACCGAACAGCGTTTGCCGGAGATTTGGCGCAGTTTCGATGAACTCGACAAGAACGACGAGTACCGGCTCTGGGCCGAGCGCGAGTTCCGTTCGTTGGCGAAATCGAACACCAACCGCCGCGACTTCTTGAAGCTGGTGGGCGCCTCGCTCGCCGCCGCGGGGCTTATCTCCTGCCGGCGCGAAGACGCGCGAATTCTGCCGTACGGCGAACAGCCTCCCGAAGTGATTCCCGGCCTGCCGCTCTACTACGCGACGACATTCGTGCTGGGCGGCAGTGTCACGGGCGTGCTCGCGGAGACGCACGTCGGCCGCCCCATCAAGCTGGAGGGCAACCCGAAACACCCCAACAGCGGCGGCAAGCTGGATACCTTTGGCCAGGCGGCCGTGCTCGATCTCTATGATCCCGATCGATCGCGCGGCATTCGCCACGAAGGCAAGCACGCGGACTGGGAAAAGAACTTCCTGCCCTTCTGGAAGGCGCTGGGCGCGCAGCAGTCAAAGCTGGCAGTCCTCACCGGACGGGTCGTATCTCCCGCGTTGGCGATGCTGCGCGAGGAGGTTCCCAATGCGAGCTTCTACGAATACGAACCGCTGGAATTCGGCGCACCCAACTACACGAGCACCCTTGACCTGACGAACGCCAAGGTCATCGTTTCGCTCGACTGCGATTTCCTCGGCACCGAAGAAGACGGCGTCCGTCACACGCGCGCCTTTGCTGCCGGGCGCGGTGGCACCGCGGATGGAACGATGAACCGTCTCTACGTGCTCGAACCGCACCTCAGCACCACGGGAGCGGCCGCCGACCATCGCGATGTCGTGCGCGCGGGCGAAGTTCACCGCGCCGCGCACCTGTTGCTTGGCGCGGTACGCGGCGAGAAGACCGGAAAGTGGTTCGAGGCGGTCGCCGCCGATCTCAAGCGGGCCGGATCGAACGGCGTCGTGTTGGCCGGTCGTCGCCAACCGCCTCCCGTGCATGCGTTGGCACGCCAGATCAACGAAGCACTCGGTAGCGCCCACGTCGCCCACGCCTCACGCCGGAGCGGGGGAGGGATCGCGGCGCTCGCGAACCGACTCGGCAGGGGCGACGTCGATGCGCTGTTGATCCTCGATCGCAACCCCGTCTACGACGCACCGGCCGATCTCGACTTCGCGGCGCTGATGCAGAAAGCGAAGACGACCGTGCATCTCGGTCTCTATCGCGACGAGACCGCCCGCGCCGCGACGTGGCATGTGCCGCAGGCGCACTGGCTGGAAAGCTGGGGCGACGCAGAGTCGGGCGTGACGCTCTCCCCCATTCAGCCGATGATCGATCCGATCCTCGGAGGACGCAGCGACCTCGAACTTCTCGCGCTCTACGCCGGCCGTCTCGATGACGCCGCCGCCGATAAGGCGATCGCCGAGGCGAAAGCGGCCAAGCGCATGGCGCCCGTCTTCAAGCGCGCCGACCCGTTCACGATCGTGCGCGAAAGTTTCGAACGGCTCACCGGTCGCAAGGATGTCGGCGCGCGCTGGCGCGACTACCTGCACACCGGGACCGCGACCGTGATCAGAGGCAGCGGTGCTCCGCTCGCCAAGCCCCCCGGCGCCTTGCCGGAGCCCCGGAAAGGCTGGGAGGTCTGCTTCACCACGAGCGCCAGCACATGGGACGGCCGTTTTGCCAACAACGGATGGCTTCAGGAGACCCCCGACCCGGTCACCAAGCTCGTTTGGGACAATGCGGCGGTCATGGGCCCCGCGGCGGCCAAGAAGCTGGGCGTCACGAACGGCGATGTCGTGCGCATCAAGTCCGAGGGGCGCACGCTCGACCTGCCC
Organism: uncultured bacterium; assembly: GCA_965369495.1. Lineage (GTDB taxonomy): Bacteria > Planctomycetota > PLA2 > PLA2 > PLA2 > JBCDBY01. The sequence goes on along the minus strand of CBDURV010000500.1, from coordinate 1,029 downwards.
GCGTTCATCATGCCCGGCAGTGTCGCTGACAGTATCCAGGTCGCACTCGGCTACGGACGCACCGAGGCGGGCTCGCTCGGGCGCCACGCGGGTGCGAACGCCTATCGCCTGCGCACCAGCGCGAATCCCGGATTCGCGTCGGGCGCCACCATCGTCAAGACCAACAAGCGCCACCCGCTCGCCACCACGCAGCAGCACTGGACGATCGAAACGCACGAAGTGATCGAAGGCGCGATGAAGGATCGCGCGCTGATTCGCTCGGCGGACAAGGCGCACTACGACAAGCACCCCGACTTCGCGCAACACATGGGCCTGCACGGCCCGGTGCTGCAGGACAGTTCGCCGCGGCCCGCGTTCACCGGCGACCACCAGTGGGGCATGTCGATCGACCTCAACCGCTGCACCGGCTGCAACGCCTGCGCGGTCGCCTGCCAGGCGGAGAACAACATCCCCATCGTCGGCAAGGACGAGGTCATCCAGGGCCGCGAAATGGCGTGGATGCGCATCGACCGCTTCTTCTCGGGCGATCCCGAGGGCGATGTAAGCGTCGGCCACCAGCCGATGCTCTGCCAGCACTGCGAAAACGCGCCCTGCGAAATCGTCTGCCCGGTCAACGCCACCGTGCACAACGAGGAGGGGCTCAACGTGATGGCGTACAACCGCTGCGTCGGCACGCGGTACTGCGCCAACAACTGCCCCTATAAGGTGCGGCGCTTCAACTATTACGACTACAACAAGAACACGCTGCGCGAATCGGACGATCCGTTCGACGGCGACCCCGCGCCCAATCCGATGGACGGCCTCGGCCAACCGCAGGCGCTGCAGAACCCGCTCTCCGACCTGTTGCGGCTGCAGAAAAACCCCGACGTGACCGTGCGCATGCGCGGCGTCATGGAAAAGTGCACATTCTGCACGCAGCGCATCGAGGCGGCGCGCAGCGAGCAGAAAATCCAGGCGGGCCAGGAACGCAAGGCGCGTATTCCGGACGGCGCGGTCCAGACCGCCTGCCAGCAGTCGTGTCCCGCCGAC
>CBDURV010000499.1:0-3597 GCA_965369495.1 uncultured bacterium | reverse complement strand
TGGCCGTCTCCTCAACCACATCGGTAAAGGGGTTCTCGGGGATTTTCGGAGGCTGAACCGTCTCGTCGGTATCGACGCCGACATCCACGAGCAGCGTGCGCGCGGTAAACAGGCGCGGCAGATCCACATTGGCCGGCAGCGTGATGCTGTACGCGGCCGGGCGATGCGGGAGATCGTCGAGCGTCAGGCCGTCGGCGCGGCGAATGACGGTGTCGCCAACGCGCAGGCGCATAACGGATCCGTCCGGCGCAAACCACCAGAGCGTGTCGCGGCCCTCGACGGTAACGCGCACGCGCAGTCCTGGGCCTTCGTCGTCCTGCTCCTCGACATGGACGGTGGCAGGCAACGACGTGCGACGGCCCGACGCGAGCAGGCGATAGTGAAACGTCGTGCCCGGCAGCGCCTCGCCCGAACGGATCTTCGGACCGAGAAACGCTTCTGCGTCCACTTTGGTGGGGCCCGGGGTTTCGATCTCGAACGACTCGCGGTTGCCGCCTACCGACACCTCGATCGCATAGCCCGTCTCGGTACGACGCGTAATCGAGCGGTCCTGGCGACTGCCCTGATCGACGAGCTCTTCCATATGCAGCAGGTCGCCGTCCTCGGTGCGCAGGATCGTCGAGGTCGTGCTCGTCTCGAAGATGTCCCGCATGCGGCCCATCTTGCGCGCCGTGCGGTTGCGCGTGCGGGTGATGTCCTGAACCACACGCTGCCCCTCGTGCTCAGCCCAACTCCACTTCACGTTGTAGACGCCCGCGCGCTCTCCGTTGAGCTGGTTCTCGTAGGCGCGCTCCGCGATGAGCGAACCGATCGGCGGTTCTGCCTGCGTCTCGGGCGAAACGGATGTCGGCGTACGCTGGATCCAGGATGCAGCGAGCGCGAGCACACCTACGACGATCAGGACTTTGAGTTTCACACCGTGATTCTATGCCAGATCGACGGGCGGGCGGGTGAACCATGGCATCCCTGCTACGTTTGGAAATTCAATGAGAACCATCGCATCGCTCCTGCTGCTCTCCGCCATCGCACTCGGGATCCCGACCAGTTGGCTGGCGGAACGGCAGGATGCATCCGGCGCTTGGCATTCGGGGCGCGACGCCGACGTCGGCATTACCGCTCTGAGCGTGCTGGCGTTCCTCGGGGAAGGGTACACCGATCGCGGCACGATCAAGGAGAACCTGTACGCCGCGAACGTGCGGCGCGGGTTGGGTTTCCTGATCCGGAATCCGGGAACGACGGCGCGCGAGCGGGCGATATCCACGTTGGCGCTGTGCGAGGCCTACTGGATGACCGGCAACCCGATCTACAAGGCGCCGGCCGAACAGGGACTCGCTCGGCTTGAAGGCGGCGACGACCCGTACACGCGCGCGTTCGTGGTCGCGGCGCTCAAGTCCGGCCGCCACGCCAAGCTCGCGGTTCCCCAGAAGCGGTTCGATCGGGAACGCGAGTGGCTTACGTCGAACATCCAACACAGCCCGGCCGCAGGGCTGTTCAGCGCGATCTTTCTCGCATCCAAGCCCCCCCGTGAAGATGAACTAATCCAGCGCGCGATCAAGCTGCTCTTGCGCGAAAAACCGCGCGATCCATGGACCTGGTACTTCGGCACACTCGGCACGTTTCAGGTCGGGGGCCGGACATGGAAGCGCTGGAACGAGTCGATCGGGCCCGGGCTGCTCAAAACGATGCGCCCCGGTGGCTCATGGGACTACGACGTCGAGACGACCGCGCTACACCTGCCGTGCCTGTCTGTCTACTACCGTTACGACCGCGTCTTCGGGCTCGGGGAGGTATCCGAACCGGGACCGACCGGGCCACGCGGCCGCTCATCTCTGCCGCCGCTCACCTCGCGCATCGAACTCGACAGCGGCGGCGTGCTGGAACTGGAGGCCGTGAACGCCGCGGTTCAGGTCGAGGGGTTCCGTGCGCGCGTCCGGCTCTCGCTGCGCTTCTTTCACGACGGCGACGACCTCGACGAGGGCAAGTTCCAGCTTCGCCTGCCGGACGGAGCGTCTCCCCACGACCTCGGCTTCGGCAGCGCCGCGGAACCCACCCGCGCCGCCACCACATTCCGCATGAAGAGCGCCCGCATGGTGGGCAGAAAACGGGCGCGCCACGCGTACACCACCATCACCAGCGAGCGGCGCGATCCGGCACTGCTGGAATGGGACGGCGATGAGGTCTTCACCACGCGGGTGTTCCCGCTTGAACCCCACAAGCTGCATCAGGTCACGATCGGTTACGACATCGACCTCGGCGCCAATGGCGAGTTTGAATTGCTGCTCCCAAAAACCAAGCGTCCCAACAACCTCCAAATCGGCGACGAGAAGTTGATCGCAACCAAGCAGTTGCGCTTTGTTCGCACCTTCCCGCCCGTGTCCGTGATGACCGGCGGCGGCTACACCGCCGTGCGCACACCGGCCCAACTGCCGGCGGGGTGGACGATCGCGCAAGCGAAGCTGGCAGGCTGCACGGACGTGATCTTCGACGGCGACACGATCGCCGCGCGCGGCGAGGCCACCGGCGGGGCCAGGCTCGACCTGCAGTTGCGCGCCGGCGACCGGACGCGTACCTGGACAACGACGCTGCCCGCGCCGGTCGCGTCCGCGCTGACGCCGCGCGTCTACGGCGAGATTGCCGTCGCGGCGCTGGAGCCGTTCGCTCTCGTGGGAGAAGGGCTGCCCGAGGCCTACGCACGCCACTTCCGCATCGTGCGCGCGACCTGCTCGTTGGTCATGCTCGAAAGCGAGAAGGACTACGAGCGGTTCGGTATCCGGCCCAAGGACGACGCCGGCGTCGTGGAGCGCGTGCCCGCGGCGGCGTGGCTGAAGAAGCGTATGCAGGCCACGCCCAAACAACGGTTGCGTTGGCGCCTCGTGACGGCGGGCCGGTCGACCGAGTTGCTGGAGCAGGTACCCGACTCCGAATGCGCGGGGCTACCGCTCGATCAAGCATCGTTCGCCGAACTCGCAGTCTCGTGCGAACGACGCGGACGGCCGCGCCTCGGCCTCGTCTGCGACGCGCTATCCAAGGACCGCCGCCGTGAGAGCCTGTGCGCGCAACTGCTCAGGACCGAAGACGAGGGGTTCTGGTTCGACTACGCGCGCAAAGCGCTCGGAGCGGGCGACCACGACCTCATTGTTGTGCTGCACTGGGATAGCGACGACAGCGATGTTGACCTGCATGTCGTGGATCCATTCGGCGCCGTCTGCAACTGGCGCCGCCCACTCGTGGGCACGGGCGGGCGCCTCACCTCCGACAACATGCACGGATTCGGCCCCGACATCTTCCGCCTCAAGCAGGCCGAACCGGGGGAGTACGTGATTCGGGTCAACTACTTCCGACCGGCCGGCGTCACGCGCGCGCACGTTGTCGCGGTCCAGTCCGACAAAGTCGTCCGCGCGTCGGTCGAGTTGAAGCGGCGCGACCAGATGGTCGAGGCGTTGCGCATCACGATTCCGCAGCGGTGAACCTCCACACGAACGCTCCCGCTACCGTATCGTTCGGTTCATGGAACCGGCCGTCCGCGCTTTGCACGATGACGCCCTCGTCGCCGCGATCGCGAAAGCCGTCGGCACAGCGAAGCTGGAGAGCGTCGGC
>CBDURV010000498.1:0-3604 GCA_965369495.1 uncultured bacterium | reverse complement strand
TGCGCATACGACACCTCCTTTCCGGGACCCTATCCCTCGTTTGCGCGCTTGCCCCCCGAAATAGAATTCAGGGATGGCATACACGGTCGGCAATCGCTCCATCTCCAAAATTGGCGTCGTCGGATCGGGACAGATCGGTCCCGACATCGCCCTTCACATGACCAAGATCATGCAGCCCTTCGGGGTGCCCGTGGTGGTGGTCGACGTGGCCGAGGCGGCGCTCGACGCCGGCCGCGCCAAGCTCGAGAAGAAGATCGATAAGGGCGTGGAATCAGGGGCTTTCAAGGCCGACCGCGCGCGGGCGATGAAGGACAACACGACGTTTACGAGCGACTACGACGAGTTGCGCGGCGCCGACCTTGTCATCGAGGCGGCCACCGAGGACCTGCGCATCAAGCGCCTCATTTTCGGGCAGCTCGAGGGCATTGTCTCGGAAGAGTGCATTCTCGCCTCGAACAGCTCGCACATGGAGCCGGAGGTGATCTTCGAGGAGGCGCAGCACAAGGCGCGCACCTGCGTGATCCATTACTTCTTCCCCGCCGAGCGCAACCCGATGGTGGAGATCGTGCCGGGCGCCGAGAGCGACGGCGAGACCATCGACTGGCTGATGGAACTCTACGAGGACATCGGGAAGGTGCCGATCAAGGTCGGCTCGCGCTACGGCTACGCGATGGATCCGATCTTCGAGGGTCTCTTCCACGCCGCCGCGCTCTGCGTCGAAGAGGGGCTCGGCTCGGTCAAGCAGGTTGACGATGTCGCGCGCCGCACGTTGAAGCAGGGCATCGGCCCCTTCACCGCCATGAACCTGACCGGTGGCAACCCGCTCACCTTCGTCGGGCTGCAGCACTACACCGAAAAGCTCTACCCCTGGTTCAAGCCGACGAAGCTCATGTCGGACCTCATGGAAAAGGGCGGAAAGTGGGAGACTGCCAAGCGCGGCGAAAAAGTGGAGACGCCCGCCGACGCGGCCGCGAAGATCACCGAGCGCATGCTGGGCGCCTACTTCGGCATCGTCGGCGAGATCCTCGACAGCGGCATCTCCAATGTCGCCGACCTGGAAATGGGCGTGCAGACGGCACTCGTGACGCGCCCGCCGTTCGAATACATGAACGACCTCGGCGTGAAGGAGTCGCTGGCGCTCGTCGAAGCGTACGCCAAGGACCATAAGGGCTTCCCCGTACCCGCCTGCATCAAGGCGCAGGCGGACAAGGGCGCGTGGGAGATTCCCTTCGTCCTGCGCAACGACACCGACGGCATCGCCGTGCTGACGATTCGGCGGCCGGCCGTGCTCAACGCGCTCAACAAGGACGTCTTCGAGCAACTCGGCGCCCACGTGGCGGCGGCGGAGGGGGACAAGTCGATCGAGGGCATCGTCATCACCGGCTTCGGCCGCAAGGCGTTCGTCTCCGGCGCGGACATCAGCATGCTCGCCGCCGTCAAGACGCCCGAGGACGGCGCCGCGACCTCGTCGCACTCGCACAGCTACCTGAACCTCATCGAGAACTGCACCAAGCCGGTCGTCTGCGCCTACAACGGCCTCGCGTTCGGCGGCGGCAACGAACTCGCCCTCGCCTGCCACAAGCGCATCGCGCGCACCGGCCTGCGCGTGCTGGCGGGACAGCCCGAACCCAACCTCGGCATCATTCCCGGCGCGGGTGGCACGCAACGCCTGCCGCGCGTGATCGGCTTCGAGAAGGCGTGGGCGATTCTGCGCACCGGCGGCGTGATGTCCGGCAAGGACGCACTCGAGTCGGGGCTGATCAGCGACGAGATCGACGGCGACCTGCGCATGGCGGCGATCCAGACCGCGAAGGGCATGGCGCAAGGCGGCTTCGACCGCATCAGCACCGAGCCCATCGAAGCGCCCGCCCAACTGCCCGAAATCGACCTCGGCCACCTCTCGACGGCCGTGGACACGATCATGCAAAAGGCGATTCTCGAAGGGCTCGCCATGGGCCTCGAAGAGGGACTGAAGTTCGAGTCGCAGTGCTTTGGCGAAGTCTGCGGCCTCGAAGACATGCGCATCGGCATGGATAACTTCATGACCAAGGGCCCGCGCAGCAAGGCGACCTTCGTCAACAAGTAGTCGTGAGCAATCTCAGGCGCGGCGTTGGCATCGTTCTGCTGAACGAGCAGCGCCGCGTTTTCGTAGGCAAGCGCTTCAACGGATCCTGGCACATGCCGCAAGGTGGCTTGGAAGATGGGGAAGGGCCGCGGGAAGGGGCGTTCCGCGAGTTGGCCGAAGAGACCGGCACCAGCCAGGCTACGGTGTTGGCCGAGCACGACGAGTGGCTCAAGTACTTCGTGCCGCCCGACTGGCGCCCCGCGTCGTGGGACAACCGCTACGACGGCCAGATCCAGAAGTGGTTCTGCATGCGCTACGACGGCGACGGCAGCGACCTAGACCTGAACACCCACCACGAGCCCGAGTTCGAGGAGTGGAAGTGGGCAACCGTCGAGCAAGCGATCGACGGCGCCATCGAGTTCAAGCGGGATCTCTATCCGGCAGTGTTCGCCGCGTTCCGCGGTCTTCTCTAGCGTTCGTGCGCAAGAGCTACCGGGAGCGGTCCAGACGCAGGCGCACCTTCTCGGGACCGTCGCCGACATCGACCGACCGCGAAATTGCCACATACCCATCCGTGGCGATCGTGAGCTTCCAGCGCCCCGGAGGCAGCCGGGACGCGCTGCCGTGATAGCGGCCCCGCTCACCGCGCACGGGAAACAACAGAAGGGGGACCTCCACTCTGTGCCTCGCCGCATCCAACCGAAGTCGCACCGGGATCCGCGCGTGAGCGACGCCCTTCGCGTTCGGTTCCACCTCCAAGTCCACCAGGATGGTCCCGGTGGGTACCCTCGGCTCGATGCGCGCGATGCGTCCGGGCTCGATACGGACCTCTCCCCCGTACCAACCATCGCCCCGCTGCCCGTGGAACAGCAGGTGATAGCGATAGATGCCCGGTGGAACGAACGCCACGCCACGCCGGAAAAGGGACGCCGTGTAGAGCGGCCGCGCCGCTTCGCGCCCTGCGAACAGGACAACTCGCCCCGGGAACCCGGAAGGGAACCGCAACTCGCCGAACGCCGTGTGGTCGATGAGGCACTCGACCTCCTTCTCGAGCGGTACGGACACGCGCCGTTCCGCACTGCCCACGCGGACGATGTAGTCTCCCGGACGCAGGTGCATCGAGGCTTGTCCAGCCTTGTCAGTGCGCATTGCCTCGACATCCTCGTCCGCGATGGCGCGACCCACGATCCAGAACTTCGTGGACACCATCGGCTCCCGATTCGAGCCCAACAGACGCACGCGCAACCGACCGAGCCCCGTCGGGATCGGTTCCGGCGCAGGATCGCGAACCAGGTCCGCGAGGTGCAGCGTGCGCTCCTCGCCGGCCAAGAATCGAATCCCCATGCGTTGCTTGCGGTCGCCGTCGTCCCATTCGAACGTGTATTCGCCCGCATACGCTTCGATGAAGTAGTGGCCGGTGTCTACTTCGTGCAGCGCTTCGGACGTGACATCCCCGCGCATGTCGTTGCCGATCAGACGAAACGGTTCCCCGCTCCATCGATCCGGATCGAGGACGAGCAGATGCAGCTTGCCCGACCC
>CBDURV010000497.1:0-3613 GCA_965369495.1 uncultured bacterium | reverse complement strand
CGGGACAGGTCGGCTTGCCTTCCTCGCCATAGCGCGCAGCGCGACGGCGGGTCCTCGCTCGGTCTCGGTCCGACGACGGTTACTCGGACAGGCTCCCGGTTCCTCGCGCTCCTCCTATTCGCCTGCGGCGATCCCACCCTCACCGTCGCTACCCCCAAGCGCTGGATGGTGCTCTGTGCCGACAATGACGGCGGCTTCTGGGTCGACCCGCGCAACGGCACGATCAAGATCGACCCCGCGCTGCGCCGCAAGAAGCGCAAGCCGGTCAAGGCGACGGGCCTCTCGCTCCCGCCGCCCGTACGCGCACCCCGCCATCGCGACGTGGACGGTTCGACGGTCGGCGAACTCACCGCGCGCACCGACCACGTCCTGGGCCGCAAGCGGCTGTCGATCCAGCGGCGCGGCGAAAAGCGCATCTACCTGACCGACGACCGCTACGAGTGCTTTTCTCCCGTGCTGCGCCCTGACGGGAAGTTCGTCGCCTACAAGCGCTGGGATCTCAAGGCGCGCGAGGGCAAGGCGCGGCTTTTCGATCTGATCGTGCGCGAAATCGCGAGCGGCAAGGAGCGCGTCTTCATCCAAAAGACCTACCTGACCGAACACGCGTGGTCGCCCGACGGCAAGACGCTCGCGGTCGCCGGCGTGGCGTCGCTCCATCTCTACGACGCCGCGACCGGCAGACACACCCGGTACTGGAAGACGACGGGTTTCGACAAGCGCCTCTGGAACCACGCCGCGACGGGGCTGGTCTGGAATCCCAAGGGCACCCACATCGCGGGCCGCTTCGTTTTCGTGGGAGGTCGCTCGGCGTCGGGGCCCGGCAAGTTCGAACCGATCTTCGGCGACAACCAGCTGATCGTGCTTCCGGTAAAGGGCGGTGCCGTGAAAATCCACACGCTGCCGACCAGCACCTACGAGGGTCCCGTCCGAGGCGAACTGCGCAGTCCGCCTAGGAGCCTGTCCGAGTAACCGCCTGGATTCGACCGGCTGCGGGGAGCTCCTTCGTCGCGCCCCGCTGGGCGACGTGTTTCCTGCCGTCGATGCTGACGCATCGCCGGCTGCTGGATCTTCGCCGGGCCTCGTCCACGTAACCACAATTGAATACGCCATCCTCGGCCCGGCTCGTCCAGCAACGTCTCGCGCGATCTCGGTCCGACGACGGTTACTCGGACAGGCTCCTAAACGCTAGAATCCGCGCGTGCCCCCGGACCCCCGCCTCGTCGCCGAGATCAACGGTCTCGCCTATCCGTCCATCTACGCGACGCTCTGCGGCGACACGCTCTACGGCATTCCGTCAAGCGAACTCGATCTGCGCGGCTGCCACGCGATCCCGGCGCGCGAAGCCGTCGGCCTGCGCCCGCCCCCCGACTCCATCGCGGGCACGGTGCACCGCGACGGCCTCGACTTCGAGTACTGCTCGCACGAGTTCAAAAAGCTCTGCCTGATGCTGCTCAAGAAAAACGGCTGCGTCGCGGAGCAGGTGCTCTCGCCGCACGTCGTACAGACGAGCGAGGCGCACGCGGAGTTGTGCGAGATCGTGCCGCTCTGCTATTCGCGCCACATGGCGCACCACTTCCAAAGCCAGGCGCGACTGCACTGGCAGGTGGCGAACGGCCGCGCACGCGGACTGCTCTACGCGTTTCGTGTGCTGCTCTCGGGCATTCACCTCATGCGCGCGCACGAACTGGTGTCGGACCTGCCCGGATTGCGCGAACGCTTCGACCTGCCGTGGCTGGACGATCTGCTGGCTGCGCCGGAAGCGGACGCGTCCGTCTACGGCCCGCGGCATGAAAAACTCACGCTGGAGTTGGTCGAAGCGGCACAGGCGAGTGCGCTTCCGGCGGCTGCCACCGAAGAGGGGCGCGCGCGACTCGACGACCTGCTCGTCCGATTAAGAATGCGGTAGCGAGCGCGTCTCGAAACGACGGATGCGCACCCGCACGCCGCGCGCGATGCCCGCCTTGCGGCGCACGATTTCAAGCTGTCGCTCGACCGTTTCGACGCCGTCGATACGCGGCAGCAGCACGGCGCGGCGCCCCGCATCGTCGCTCATCTCCACGCCATAGCGCACCGGATCGAGCTCCGCCTCTGTTGCGTGCTCAAGCGGCCCGAGCACGGTCACATCGATGTGGCAGCAGTCCAACTCGACCAGCGTCAGCTTGTCGAAACGGGGGTCGTCGAACGCGGCCGCGAGCGCACGCGCCATCGTCTCCTGCACCAGATCTTCCGACTGCGCGGCGAGCGCACCCATGCAGCCGCGAAGCTTCCCATCGATGCGCAGCGTCACGAAAACCGGCGCACCACGCGGAACGGGCTCAAACGCCGCAGGTGCGCGTCCTTCGAGGCTCGCGCGAATCGCTTCGCGGGCAACGGCGGGCAAGCAATCGAGCTGATCCAAGTTCATGCGTCCAGACGGGACCTGAGAACCGTCTACAAGCCGTGATGTTACGCCCGCTGCTGATTTCCCCGCTCGTGTTCGTCGTAATGTTCGCCGGAGGGGCCTGCAGCGCAGGAGGTGGAGGGGCCGGGGGAACCGAGGAGGGGCAACCGCTGCCGCTCGAGACCGCATCGCTCGAATTCGGCGGTGTCGGGTTGGGGGCGGGGCAGCAGCGCGTGTTGGTGCTGCGCAACCCGAGCGGCGGCCTGACGGCGCGAATCATGCGTCTCGCTCTTTCTTCCGGTCAACTCGAGCTGGAGGCGTTGCAGCAGATCTTCCCGATCTTTCTGGCACCCGGCGAGCGGCTCGATATTCCCGTCACCTGGACGCCGGCGGCCGAGGGTTTTTTCTCCGGCACCCTGCGGGTTGATGCGGATGAACGCGACCCGCAGTTCGTCGCCATCTCGGGCACCGGCATCGTCGCCGAAACGCGCATCGAACTCGGCAACCACGCGTTTCTGGGCGCCGACCGCGTAACCGACGAGCTTCAGTTCGATGTTCCCGCCGATGCGATCGCGGTCACCATCGAGGCCTACGGCGGCTCGCTCACCAACCCGGCGGGCGGCGCGATCTTCCTGCAGAGTCTCGTCGGTCCCGGTGGCCGCACCTACGTCGACGAGGCGACTCCGTTTGCGGGTCCGTACATCTTCGAGCGCAACTGGCCCACGGCGCAACTCGGCTCCGTGGTCGGCCAGCCATTCGCTCCGCGCGACCATGCGACCTTCATGCTGCCCAATACCGATCGCCCCGATAGCCAGCTTGTCACCGGCGGCGGCACCTACACGTTCCGGCTCTCCAACCGCACCGGCACGATGGCCAGCGCGCGGGTCCGCGTGATCATCGAGCGGCGCGCCCAGGGCACCTCGGCCGACAGTCACATCGACCTCAACGTCTTCATCGCCAACGGACTCGCCGCCAAGGCCGGCACCGCCGCGACCGATCCGCACCTGCAAACAATCCTGGCCCGCGCGCAGGAACTGCTCGCCCCCGCGGGCATCGGCTTCGGCGACATCGATTACTACGATCTGAACGACCCCGCGTTCGACGTGGGCGATCCCTCCCAGCCGGACGCGATGTTCCGCACCTCATCGATCGCGAGCGAGACGCGCCTCAACGTCTTCTTGGTGAAGAGCGCGCCGTTCGGCCTGGCGGGACTCACCGGCGCGATTCCGGGAC
>CBDURV010000496.1:0-3616 GCA_965369495.1 uncultured bacterium | reverse complement strand
GACGACGTGACCTACGACTCGGGTACGAACTACTCGCACTTCATGGTCGACTCGCGCGAAGGGCACTGGAACACCGGTCGCGACGAGGGCGGCAACAACACCGGCTACAAGCTGCGTCCCAAGAGCGGCTACTTCCCGGTGCCGCCGCACGACCAGCTGCAGGACATTCGCACCGAAATGTCGTTGCGCATGATCGAGGCCGGTATCAGCGTCGAGGCGCAGCACCACGAGGTCGCCACCGGCGGCCAGTGCGAGATCGACATGCGCTTCCAGCCGCTGGTGACGATGGCGGATCAGATGGTGATGTACAAATACATCGTCAAGCAGGTCGCGCGCCAGAACGACATGGCGGCGACCTTCATGCCCAAACCGCTCTTCGGCGACAACGGCTCCGGCATGCACTGCCACATCAGCCTCTGGAAGGACGACAAGAACCTCTTCTTCGGCGACCAGTACGCGGGTCTTTCGCAGGAAGCGCTGTGGGCCATCGGTGGCATCCTGAAGCATGCGCACGCTCTGCTGGCGTTCACCAACCCGACGACGAACTCGTACAAGCGGCTCGTGCCGGGCTACGAGGCGCCGGTCAACCTCGCCTACAGCTCGCGCAACCGGTCGGCGGCGATCCGCATTCCGACCTACAGCCCGTCCGAGAAGGCGAAGCGTTTCGAGTTCCGCTGCCCCGACTCGACCTGCAACCCCTACCTGGCGTTCAGTGCGCTGACGATGGCGGCGGTCGACGGCATCCAGAACAAGATCGATCCCGGCAAGCCGATGGACAAGAACATCTACGACTTGCCGCCCGAGGTGCTCAAGGACATCCCGAGCACGCCCGGCAGTCTCGACGCCGCACTGACGGGTCTCGAGCGCGACCACGAATTCCTGCTGCGCGGCGACGTGTTCAGCGCGGATCTGGTCGAGTCGTACATCGCGTACAAGCGCGAGAACGAAGTCAACGAGATGGCGCTGCGCCCGCACCCGTACGAGTACTACCTGTACTTCGACGTCTAACGACTGTTCGGGGCGTCGTGCTTGGCGCGGCGCCCCGTTTTCGTAAAGATGGGTAAATGGTGTCAGACGCCGTACTACTCATGTTCGCATTCGTCCTGCTCGCGGGTTGCAGCAAGCCTTCCGAGACCGAACGGTTACGAGACGAGTTGGAGATGATCCACTCGGCAAACCCGAACTTCCGACACAACACCCTTCCCTCGCCCCAGCGGTTGCGCGAGTTGAATCCCGAGCGGCCGGATCGGCACGTGGTGGGCGGCACAGCACCGGCGGCTGATCGGGTTCTCGTGTGGGACGAGGCTTTCATCCCGGCACTCATCGAGATGCTCCAGGACAAGGAGCGTCGCGTCTTCGCCGCGTACGTGCTGACCGAGATCGGCGGCGATCGTGCGGCCAAGGCGCTCTGGGCCGAACTTGAGCCGCGCTTGAAGCGCGTGCGCAAACGGGAAATCTACTCGTACGGGACGCGTGCGAACGGCGAGAAATTCCACAGCTACGACGGCCATGAGGTCTCGGGTGTCGATTCGACCTACTACTCCGAGTTGATGCACGGCGTCGCCTGGATCGGTCGCCCCGTCGTTCCGGAAATAGTCGTCCTGTTGTCCGATGCGCTCAAGTTGCTCAAGCAGCTCCATGCGGAGGGCCGCACGGGCCTGAACCACATCGAAGAAGAGGGCATGGACCTCTGGGAGAACAAGAACCAGGAGGTTGTGCGCGCTAGCGATACTCTGACCATCCTCGGCGCCATCGGCGACCCGCGGGCGACGCCGGCGTTCAGGGAGGCGCTGAAGTCACCGCTGGATACGATTCGTCACTCCGCGCTGCGGGAGTGCTTCTTGCTTGCCGACAAGGCTCTGATCCCGGACCTCGAGCCGTTCCTTCACAACGAGGAGCCGTGGCGCGAGAAGGGTGGTCACCGCGTCTGTGACCAGACCGTGGCGACCATCGCGTACATCCGCAGTCGCTCGCACATCGACATGTACACGACGAGCGCGGCGAAGCGCCAGAGATTGGTCGAGCGCTATCGACGCGAGGCGCGCGACCGCTGAGTGTCCTCGTTTGAGGTCGGGAACTTGGAACAATGGCGCCAGGCGCCGTACTGGTAGCGTTTACTACAATCGGGGGGTGAAACGGATTGCCACGCCCCTGCTTGTTCTTCTCGTTGCCGCCTGCGCCTCGGACGACTACAAGATCGAAATGCCCGACGTGACCGTCAAGGCGGCGGAGGAATCGGCCGGCACGCGCGTCACGTTTCATCTGCGCAAGGGAGAGATCTCCGACAAGCCGATCAAGCTCGAGGCGGAATTCGGCGACATGCGCGACTTCGTGCGCAGCAACGATCTGCGCACCTGTTCCGTGCTCTGGATGGACGGCGGCGATCTGCTGCACTGCACCTATCCGTACGGGCAACAGGCGGAGTTCTCCGCCGAGGAAGGCGAACTTCTCAAGGACCACTTCCTCTACACGTTCCTCATGGCGCAGGGCGTGTCCGTCTCCTCGCGCATCGCGCGCGGTGCGCCCATCCTTCCGCGCCTCATCATCCGCATCGAACTGGATGAAAAAAACCGCCCGGCCACGTTGCAATGGGAGGGACGCGACGCTCGCCACCTGACCAAGAAAATCAGCCGACTGGCGCTCGAACTGCCGCGCGACAGGAAGACGAACGTGCTGCAAACGGGCGATTGGCGGCTGACCCTGACGACCCCGACGCAGAAGCTGAGCTTTCTGATTGGCGTCGATCCGGACGGCACACCGACCGCCTCAAGCGGTTCCATCACTCGTATCGAGTAGCCGCCTAGTCGCGCGCGGAGAAATCGCAAGAAATCGCTGCCGCGTCCGAAATTGGGAGCCCTCCCTGCGCCGTTCTAAAATCGGCACCCATGAGCGTCGAAGACGATCGGTACGGGGATGTCGTCTTCCCCGAATACTACGAAGACATATTCCTGGAAGAAGATGCTGAGTTTCGTTTCCGCCTGATCAGGACCCACATTCACCCGAAGCTTCGGGTGTTGCTGAGTGGCTGCCTCGATACCGTGTCGGAGATCTTCGAGACGGATCCGATGACCTTCTCGAAGATGCGGCGTGAGCCGAAGAAATTCGAACCGGGCGAGAACCGTCCGCAGTGCGCGTTGTACGGACTCCACCCCAGCGAGGTGCGCGGCAAGGGGTTCCCCAACCTGCGCTCGAGCAGTGGCCGCACCCGCAAGGTCGCGGAATTCGACCTGAGCTTCTTCGCCGACCGCGATGGACTCGGTCTCGAACTGCACATCATTCGGCCGGCGGAGCTGGCGCTGCTGCAAGAGGTCTACGAAAACTACCGCGACCAGATCGACGCGCTCCTGACCTTCGTGCGTCTCGGCGTCGATGGGCCGGTGAATTCGCGCCTCGTTTCGATCGGCGGCATGATTTCCCGGGTGCGCTCCGCCGACGATCCGTGGGTCGCGATTTTCGAACCGCGCTATCCCTTCCCGATCGCCGCGCGCGACTTCATGGGGCGCTTCGAGGATTGCTTCCTGGCGCTCTACCTCATCTACGACGCGATGCTCAGCCGCGCGCTCGGAATCGATGACAAGTTCGAGGCGCAGTTCGAGCTGCTCGAGAACCGCTACCG
>CBDURV010000495.1:0-3623 GCA_965369495.1 uncultured bacterium | reverse complement strand
CTGGTCGCGTGCTTCATCGGCGCATGGCACGGGATGCTCGATCGGCGCAACCGCACGCGCGAGTTCCTGCGCCACGTCCCATTGCGTGAGGCGCTCCGCGAATCGGCGCGCTGGGCCGCCGGGGCCACGACTCTGCTGCTCATGTTCGGTGTCTGCGCGCTGGCGTGCTGGCTGTCGCGCGCCGTGCAGCCCGATGTCTACGCCGCGCTCATCGAGAAGACGCCAGTAGACGAACGGTTCTCCCTGGACGCCACGGCGGCGGCGACCGTTGCGGCCGTCACGTTCGCCGCTTGGTCCACGGGGCGTTTCGTGCTCGCATGGCGCGGCATCGTGTCGCGCGGCGTCTGGGCGCTGTTGTTGCCCGCGGCCCTCGTCACGCTGCTCGCCGCTTCGCCTGCGGTAACGGTTCCGATCGCGCTTGCGCTCGCCGCGTTGTTCTCGGTCTATCAGGGAGCTCAGGCGCAGCGACTCTTACGACGCGGCGCCCTGCTGGTGGTAGTTCTTGTCGTGGGGCACGCCGCGCTGCTTTGGGGAAGCTCCGCACTCTTCGATACGCTGCGCTACTCCTACGGAAAGATCGGCGTCGATCGTGAGTGGCGCCTGCGCCATTGGACCGAGGACGATGGCATGGTTACCACTCGCGAGGGAGAACAACTACCGGGGGAGGAGTGGGCGGAAAGTCTCAGGGTCGACTTCGGCGCGGCTCTGCCGCCCAGCTACAAACAAAGCCGTCCGCGCCGTTCGCGGCGGGAGATGGAACAGGACGCAGCCGCGGTCGACCACGCGAAGCGGTGGAGTCGCGATCCACTATGGGGCGGTTCGTTCAACAGGCGTTCTCGCCTGGCCTCCATCGACCGCATCGACTGGGGGCGGCTGGATGTGCTGGTCGAAGACGCACGTGGTTGGTTGCTGCTCAGCGCCGACGGGCGATGGCTCGCGCACGCCGACTGGCCTGGGGGTGGTGCGCGGGCAGGCGATCAAATGCGTTGGCGCCGCAGCCGACTCGATCCGCCGCTGGCCGGCCGCGGCATTCACGGCGGCCGGATCCTGAACGACGACTGGGTCGGCGTCGCCGGCGATGAGTTCTGGGCTCTCGATCGCGAAGGGCAGTTCAAGCAGCGTCAACCGCTCGGTTTCAAATACGCCGACGTCTACGCGGAGGACGACGGGAAGGGGCTGCGGGGATTTTTGGGGCAGCTTCCCGACGTGCGTCCGGACCGCATTCCTGTCCGCGTCGTCGTCGCGCGGCCGGGCAAGGAACTACTGGTGCGCGAAGCCGTGCTGGAAACCGATGACGCGCTGACCGCGGGCTTCGGCGTGCTCGGTGCTCTGCGCCCGCTACCGCTGAATCTGCTGGCCTCCACCATGCCCGGCGCAACGCGCGTACACACGCTAACCGAGCGTTTCTGGTGCGATCCCTACTTTGCCGAAGGTGCGCATCGGGGTTGGGTCATGCGCGGACTTGGGCTCACGCTGCTCTGCGGATTCATCGCTTGGCGTTGGGCCCGCGTGCGCGCACCGAGCAGTCAATGGATCTGGGTCGCCGCGGTGCTGGTCGTCGGCCCGATGGGCCTGGTCTGGATGCGTCTCGCCCTTCCGTGGGTCGCCCTTGAGAATGGCCGCGCCGTCAACCTCGAGCCGCCCGCCTGGCCGCAGCCGCAACTCATCGGCACCGAGGTCTACGCCTAGTACAGAATCCGCGAACGAATCGTGCCGTCGATTGCGCGCAGGCGCGGCAGCAATACGTCGCCCGCGTCGCGTTCGATGTCGAGCACCACGTAGCCAACGTCGCCGCTGGTCTGCAGGTACTGGCCCAACACGTTGATGCCCTCGTCGGCGATGGCGTCGTTGATGCTGCGCAGCACACCCGGCACGTTGTGGTGCATGTGCAAGACGCGGTGCGCGCCCTCGTGCTCCGCGAGGCTGAGTTCGGGAAAGTTTACGGCGCCGACCGTCGTGCCACGATCCGAGAAGGCGACCAGCTTGTTGGCCACTTCGACGCCGATCTTCTCCTGCGCCTCTTCCGTTGAACCGCCAACATGCGGCGTCAGAATCGCATTGGGCAAGCCGCGCAACGGGTTTTCGAGCGGTGCGTCGGATGACTTGGGCTCGACCGAAAACACATCCACCGCCGCCGCCGCGACCGTGCCCGCCTTGAGCGCATCGGCCAACGCGGGCTGATCGACCACCACGCCGCGGCTGGTGTTGATGAACCGCGCGCCCGGCTTCATCGCCGCGAACTCGGCGGCGCCGATCATGCCGGTCGTGAGTTTCGTCTCGGGCACATGCAGCGTCACGATGTCGGACTCCGTCAGCAACGCGCCTAACGTCCCGCACGGCGCCGCGTTGCCCAGCGGCAGGCGATCGATGATGTCGTGGTAGATCACGCGCATGCCCATGCCTTCGGCGAGCACGGAAACCTGCGAGCCGATGTGGCCATAGCCGACGATGCCCAGCGTCTTGCCACGCACTTCGCGGCTTCCGGTCGCCGTCTTGGGCCAACGGCCCTCGTGCACGGCGGCGCTCTTTTCGAACGTGCCACGCATGAGCATGATCGATAGGCCGATCACGAGTTCCGCGACACTGCGCGTATTCGAGTGGGGCGCATTGAACACCGGCACGCCGCGCGCCGCCGCCGCATCCAGCGCGACCTGGTTGGTGCCGATGCAGAAGCAGCCGATGGCCATCAGCCTGCGCGTCGCCTCGAGCGCGGCGGAATCGAGCTGTGTGCGACTGCGAATACCCACCATGTGCGCGGCTGCGAGCGCCGCGTTCAACTCGTCGCCGGTGAGCGCGTGGCCCAGTCGCTCGACGTTGCTGTAGCCGTGGCGCTCGAGCACGGCGATCGCACTCTCGTGGATGCCCTCCAGCAGGAGGACTTTGATCTTTTCGCGCGGGAAGGAAACGGTCGGTGTCATGTCAGGAACCCGCGCAGAACATACTCCAACTCATCGACGCTGCGCGCTTCCGGCGCCCCCGTGGCGACCACCGGTTCGCGCCGGACGATGCCGGTGAAGGCGACAAATTCGTCCACGATGCCCGCCTGCTTGAGGGCGTAGTCGCTCATGCCGTCGCCCACCCCGATACGCGGCGCGCTCCAGTCGCCGCAGACATCGGCCACCGCCTCCGCCTTGGGGCCGCAGCGGGCGAGGCCGCGCAGCGTGCCGTCCTCGGCCCAATCGATGACGGTGCCGCGGATTCGCTCCGGCGGGATGCCCAGCTCGCGGCCGACCGGAATTAGCGCTTCCTCCAGCCCGCCGCTCACGATCCAGCACTCGGCCGGTAGCCCTCGCACCAGCTTCGTCATGCCGGGCAGCAGCAGGCCGATCGCCTCCTCCCCGAACCCCTCCACCATCTCCCGCGTGGGATGCGCGATGGCGAGGCGCTGTTCCATCGATTCGCGGAACTCAATCTCGCCTGCCATGCCGGCATCGGTAATCGCGCGCACCTCGTCGGCACGCGACGAAGAAAGCCGGGAGAGCATCTCGTCGAGGCTCTCCCGGCTGATCAGCGTGGAGTCGAAATCGAAGACGACGGTGGCTATTCCGGCGACTCCGTCTTGTCGTCTTCGGCGATCTTGACCAACTTCTCGATCCACTTCTCGAGTTGCGGGCCGCGCACGC
>CBDURV010000494.1:0-3626 GCA_965369495.1 uncultured bacterium | reverse complement strand
GCGCCTCCGGGTCGTCGCCCTCCTCGCCGTCGCCGATGGCGAAACCGTTGGTGCCATCGTAGCCCTCGCACCACCAGCCGTCCAGGATGCTCGCGTGCAGCACACCGTTCAGCGCGGCCTTCATGCCGCTCGTACCCGACGCCTCCAGGGGCCGCGTCGGCGTGTTGAGCCAGACATCGACGCCGGTGGTCAACTTCCGCGCGACATCCATGTCGTAGTCCTCGATGAAGAAGACCTTGCCCTCGAAACGCGGATCCTCGCTGATGGCGACGATCTCCTGCACCAGGGCACTGCCTGCGCCGTCGTCGGGATGCGCCTTGCCGGCATAGAGAATGCGCACGGGGCGCTGCTCGTCGGCCAGCAGTTCGGCCAGCCGCTCCGGATCGCGGAAGAGCAGCGTCGCTCGCTTATACGGCGCGAAACGGCGGGCGTAGCCGATGATCAGCGCGTCTTCCGTAAGCCCTTCGAGCCGCCTGCGAATGGTCGCCGGTCCGATGCCGCGGCGCTGGCTGGTGCGCTCGATACGCTCGCGGACGAAATCCAGCATGCCCCGCTTCTGGTGCGTGTGGATGTGCCAGATCTCGGCATCGTTGAGCGCGGCGATGCGCGCCCAGTCGTCGGTCTCCATCGCCTCTTCCAGCCACGCGCGGCCGAGTGTCTTGTCGAGTGCGGGGCGCAGCACCGGGCCGCACCACGTGGGTAGATGCACGCCGTTGGTAACCGACGAAACCGGCGTTTCCGCCTCGTGCAGCCCCGGCCACGTGTCGGCCAGCATGTTGCGCGAGACCTCGCCGTGCAGTTTGCTCACGCCGTTGGCGCGGCCGGTCAGGCGCAGCGCGAGCGTCGTCATGGAGAACTCGTCGTCCTCCTCCGACACGCGCCCGAGATCGAAGAACTCCTTCCAGTCGAGACCGAGTCGCGTCGCGACACCCGCGAAGTAGCGGCGCATGAGTTCCTCGTGGAAGCGGTCATGCCCGGCGGGGACCGGCGTGTGCGTCGTGAACAGGGAGCTTCCGCGTACGACGACTGCCGCCTCGTCGAACGTGAGCCCGCTCTCTTCGACCAGTTCGAGCAGGCGCTCCAGCAGCAGGAAGGCGGAGTGGCCCTCGTTGAGATGGCAGACGGCGGGCTCGCGATCGATCGCACGCAACATGCGCCAGCCGCCCATGCCCAAAAGGATCTCCTGGCGCAGGCGCCACTCGCGCTCGGACGGGTAGAGCTTGCGCGTGAGGTCCTGGTTGCCGTCGTCGTTTTCCGCCACGAGCGTGTCGAGCAGGAAGAGCGGCACCTGGCCGACATCAACGCGCCAGACGCCGGCGTGCAGATCGTGCTCCGGCATCGGAATCGTGATGCGCAGGGGCTCGCCGTCCGGGCCGAGCACTTCAGTCATCGGCAGGTCGCTCGGGTCGGCGTGTTGCGGCTCGACGAGTTGTTCGCCGGCGCGGCCGATGCGCTGCCGGAAGTAGCCGTCGGCGTAGCGCAGTCCGACGGCGCTCAGCGGCAGAGCCAGATCGCTGGCCGACTTGAGGTGGTCGCCCGCCAGCACGCCGAGCCCGCCGCTGTAGACCGGCAGGCACTCGTGCAGCGCGAACTCCGCCGAGAAATACGCGATCGTCTCGAGCGGCTTGCGCTTGCGCGCCATGTAGCGGTCGAAATCGGCGATGACCGTCTCGCAGCGCTCGCAGTAGTCGGCGTTGGCCGCCGCGGTGGCGACGATGCTTTCCGGCAACGTGTTGAGGAGCTCGACCGGGTTGCCGCGCGCCGCCTCGAAGCGGTCCGGATCGAGTTCGCGGAAGAGCGCCTGCACCTCGGGATGCCAGCTCCACCATATGTTGCGCGCCAGCTCGACCATGCGGCGCAGCTTTGCCGGCACGTCGGCGACGACCGTGAAGTTGTGCAGGTGGGGACGCTCCGCCGCCTGCGACGAAAGGCTGATGACCGAGCGCCGCCCGCGTCCCACCAGCGACGGGGAGAGCATCGCCACGCGCGCTTCGCCGGCGTGTTCGAGCGCTTTTTCGTGCGCGCTCAGGGTCTTGCCGATGAGCTTGTCCCACTGCACGCGCTCCAGCACCCGCGCGCTGTCGGCGCGGATCTCCGCCATGCTGTCGTCGTCGGTATCGAGGAAGTCCGTGATGGCGCGGTCGAGCAGCGAATCGACGTCGTCTCCGGAAGCCGAAGCGAGCGGCAGCACCAGCACGCCGCGATGCGATTCCTCGCCGTGTTCGAGCAGATAGCGGCCGAAGCCTGTCAGGTCGGTGGTGACCGTCGGCACGCCGACCGCGAGGCTCTCGACGGGGGTGTAGCCCCACGGCTCGTAGAGCGACGGGAAAATCGAGACGTCGCTGGCGCGCAGTACCTCATCGTAGGTGAACGGCAACACGCTGTCGGTCCCGTCAAGGCGCACCGGCACGAACATCACGTAGGCGTCGTCTTCGGGTTGGTTGGTAAGGCCCGCCTCGGTGCAGCCGCGCAGGATCTCGTCGCTCTCGGGATGCGCGAGTTTGTGCGTGGAACGCCCGCACGGCTTGCCCGCGAGTTCCGCGCTTGCGAGCCGTTCCGTCACCTCGGGGCGCGGGCCCGTCTGCGGCGCGGCGACGGCGACGATCAGCAGCAGCTTGCGCTGGGGGCTTTTTTTCTTCGCGACGAGTCGGCCGAGCGCGGAGACGATCAGGTCGAGTCCCTTGTTGCGGTACTCGTAGCGCGCGGCGGTGAGGGCGATCTGGGTCGCGTCGCGGTCGAGCTTCGTGCCCAGGAACCGCTCGGCGCGCGTGAGGATCTCCTCGCGAATGCGCTTGCGCCGCGCCGGGTCGGTCTCCGTCGGGCCGCCGTAGCCGTTGGGCGTGACGACGTCGGGGCGCCGGCCGAGGACATACTCGGCTTCTTCGGCGGCGTGTTCGCTCACGGTGGCCAGCACCTGCGCCTGCTTCGCGGCCGCGACCTCGAGCGTGTGCTGCGCCGCGACGTTTTCGTCGGTGGGCGCTTCGGTCATGTCGATCGAAGCGAGCGCGCGATCCACACGCACGCCGCTGGAGGCGAGTGCGCGACCGAGGGCGGTGCCGTGCGGGGTGAGCACGGTGCCGATTTCCGGCGTCGTGCTGGCGATGCGCAGGATGCCGGCGGCCGCCTGCCACTGGTGGAAGTGCGCGACGGCGCGCAAGCCGCGCGGGCGGACGGCGACGCGGTAGTGCAACTCGACCAGGATGCCGGCCGCGTATCCGAACAGTATCCTGTCGATCGTGTCCCAGTCGGCGTGAATGGAATCGACGTGATGGTCGTCCCAGAGTTCGCCGAGGATGGAATTCTTGCGCTCCAGCAGCCGCCCATAGTCGATCAATGCGACGCGCGGATTGCCCTCGAGCTCACAGCGCCCGAAGCGCACCGGCACGCCGCGCTCGGCGGCGAGGTGCGCCAACGGCGGCGCGGTGTTGTCTTCGATGAAGCCGGCCTGCGCCGCTCGGTCGGCCCAGAGATCGGGGCCCACGTAGAGCATGTTCTTGCCATAGCTGGCGACGAGGTGGGGGGCGATCGTCTCGAGCACGGTGTGGACGCCGCCAACGCGGTTGCACACCTCCCACGAGACGTTGTAGAGGAATCCGGGTCGGTCGTGATGCACGCGCGGATTCTAG
>CBDURV010000493.1:0-3633 GCA_965369495.1 uncultured bacterium | reverse complement strand
AGTGATCCGCATACGGCCATCCTACCTGCTAACCTTGGCGCTCCATGTCGCGTCTTATTGCCGGACTATTACTCCTCGCAACGGCCGCTTCGGCGCAGCCCGCGGAGGGCATTCCGGTGCCGGTGCGCGTGGTTGCGGGTCGTCTCTTCGTTGCGTGTGACATATCCAGCACGACCCGCCGCATTCCCGCGCATCTGCTCGTGGAATTGGAGCGCCCGGTCGGCCTGCATCTGCACGGCCGCGCGCTGCGACCGTTGGGGGTGCGGGGGGGCGACACGCTCACGCTCCATTTCCCCGGTCTCAAGCTGGCGACTACCGACTGGAGCCGTAGCGGCAACGCCCCGTATACCGGGCTCACGCAGCGCTACGGCCCCGAACTCAACGAAATCGCGGTCATCGGATCGATCGGCAGCCGCATCCTGCGCGAATATCACCTCGTCTTCGATCTGGCCAGCGGCATCATGCGTATCGGGCCGCCGCGCGCGCGCACCGAGGAACGACCGACGGGCGCCATCGCGGTCGAATTCGACGAGGACCGCATTCGTCTGCCGATGACTTACGGCGGCGACAAGGACGGCTGGATGCTGCTCGCCACGTCGCGCTACGACACGGCCTTCAACGCGAAGGTATGTGGCGCCCTCGGCCATCCCGCGGGCGACATCGGGGCGGTGCGCGTCGGTCCATACGATGTCACCAAGCGTGTCGCGCTGCGCCCGCTTCCGCTAACCGGCAGCGAACCCGCCGCGACCGGCCTCAACCTGCTGGAAGGGGTGCGCCTGACCGTCGATCGCGTCAACGGGTTCGTGCTGCTCGAAGAGGTCAAGCCCGCCAAGTTCCCGGAGGCGGACCTCGCCTACTTTCGTGCCGAGGTACAGAAGCAGGCGGGTCCGGTCGAAGTGTGGCTCAAGGCTAATATGACGTCGCGCCTCGCGCCGGAGGCGGCCACGCTGTTGCTCGCCCGTCGCCTGCGCGACGAGGCGGACGACGAAACCGCGGGCCGCGCCGTGCGCTACGCGATCGAAACGCAACCGGAGGACCTGCGCACGACGGCGGCGTGGGATCTCGTGACGGTGCTCGAAGAAGACGAGCGCGAATCGCTGATTCTGGTCGCGGGCAAGATCGGCATCGCGACCGGACGCAAGGACCGCGATGCGCAGGCGGTCTACAAACTGCACTCGCGCATGGGCTCGGTCTACTTCACCGAGGGCGATCGCAAAAACGCGTGGCGCCACCTGCTGAGCGCCGCCTTCGGCTATCCCGATCACGGCCCGACCAACTACTGGCTCGGCCGCTTCTACGAAAAGGAGGGCCGTCTCACGCGCGCCTTTTCGCGCTATCTCCAGGCCGCCATCCAGGAACAGACGACGCGCCTCGGCATGGAGGGGCTGGAACGCATCCAAGGCAAGATGGAGGCGGGCGAACGGCTCGACGTGGAAACCGTCGAACGCCTCATTTCCGGCAAAGTGCCCGCGTTCACGGCACCCGACCGTTTCGTGGAAGACGAAAAGACCAAGACCGGCCACGTCGTGCTGGCGGAACTCTTCACGCATTCCCACGCGGTGCCCTGTCTCGCACCCGACCTCGCCTTCGACGGTTTGCTCAGCCACTTCCCGCGCGAGCGCGTCGTCGTACTGGTGCATCACACCTCAGGCATCGGCGCCGATGGACTCGCGTGCGCCGCCTCCAACGAGCGCGCGAAACAACTCGGCGTCGGTCGCCCCGGCACGGCGCTGTTCGACGGCGGCGGGGCGATCGACCTGCTTGGCCGCGATGAGCACGTCGAAGATCGCTACACGCGCGCCAAGGCGGCGGTGGGCCAGCGCCTTCTCCAGAAGTCGGAATACAAGCTGAGCATCGATGCCCGTCTGGACGAATCACGCATCCACGGCAGCGTAAAGGTGAAGGGGGCTGCGGGGGGCAAGATGCTCACCGTCTACCTGATCGAAAAAGGAGTCGTTTTCGCGGGCAGCAGCAAGATCGTCGTGCATCACATGGTGGTACGCGACCGACTCATTGATTCCGCGTTCACGTCGGGCAAGCCGCTTGCGTTCGATCTCGATCTCGCCGGGCGCGCTAAGGGCGGCCTCTACAACATTCCGCTCGATCCGCACCAGACGGCGATCGTCGCGCTGGTGCGCGATGTGAAGACCAAGCGTGTCGAGCAGGCCGCATTCGCGGAGCCGCAAGAGTGAAGCGCGCACTCGACACCATCGCTGCTAGCGCGCGCGAACATCTGCGCCGCGAGCAATTCGGTGAGGCATTTGCCTGTGCCGTGCAGTCCGGAGTTCCTCTGCTGCCGGCGGGTGCCGCACTGGCGCTCTTGCTGCGCGCATTCGGGGCGCCGATCGATGCGCTGGCCACGATCGGCATTACCGTCCTGCCGTTCGCCGCATGGATCGCGTTGCGGCCACTCGAAGCGCTGCGCGTCCCGGTTACCCGCGGCGCCGCACTCGGCCGCGTGGATCACGAATTGGATCTGCACGATCGCCTGCGCACGGCGGACGAGTTTCTCGATCTCCTCGAGCGCGGCGGATTCATGCAGGCGGCCATCGCCGACGCCATGCCGCACATAGAAGCGGCGCGTGCGATCGAACTGCCCGACCGCGGCGCGCGTCCGGAACGGCGCGGACCGGTCGCAATCACCTCCGCGTTCATGTTGCTGCTGATCGCGCTGCAGTTGACGCCGCCGCCCGCGGTCGTCAAGACGGATATCAACAACTTGCGCGCCGATCTCGCGGCCGGCGACGCGGAGCCCGCCGCAGACCGCTCGTTTCCCGAGCGCAAGACGCCCGCGCGACCCGAGCCCTCCCCCAAGGGCGAACCGCCTGGGGGCGCCGCACAGCAGCGCGAAGCGATCGAGCAGGCGGGCGTGCGCGATAAGACGGAGCGCGGAAGCGCCGCGACCGGCCGCACCGCCAAGACAGGGGGCAGCGGCGCGCAGGCGCGTTCGGCCGATGCGACCGGCGCGCCGAGTGCCGCGGGTCGCGCGTCGGCCAAAAAACTCCAGCAAACGCCCAAGCCGTCCAAGTCGAGGCGCAAGAAGAAGCGCAAGCAGGGTGAGGCTTCCGCGCGCAAACCGCCCAAGCGCGACTCGGGCGCGACTTCCGGCAGCGCGCGCTCGAGCGGATCGAGCAAGAACCCGACCGCGTCCGATTGGAAGACGCGCGACACGCCCCCGGATCAGATGGAGGATCCCGAGGCGGACGACGAAGAGGTTGACGACGAGTCGGAAGACTCCGAATCACGCGGTGGCATGCAGCCCAATCTGCGCAGCCGCAAGCCGCCGGTCAATCGCGATCTCGGTATCGGCTTTTCCAACCGCGCCAACCGGCGTTCGAACGGACGCGGCGGTGCGAGTCCGCGCAAGAAGTCGCGCGGCACCGCCTCGCTGGTTCTCGGCGTACCGGTGCCCGACCACATCAAGGGGCAGCCGAGTCCCGGCATGACCAAGGTCACGCGCGAGCGTGGCGAACCGGAGCGCGAAAAGGCCGCCGGCCTGAAGGCGGGCGAACGCACGACGCGCCGCGCGCCCGTCGGTGCGGTTCCGCGTGCGCAGATGCCGCCCTGGCTCAAGGAGTTGGTGCGGCGCTATTTCGAACAGGACAAGGAGCAGGACTCATGAGTGATGCAACC
>CBDURV010000492.1:0-3642 GCA_965369495.1 uncultured bacterium | reverse complement strand
CGATCGGCCCGGCGCCGTCGCGGCGTGGAACCGCGCGCTCAACCGGCGCTACGCGATGGAAAATCTCACCGCGCACGGGAGCCGTTTCGTGCGCGCCATCGAGTCGCGCCGCCGCCGTCGTATCGCCGCGCTGGTGCAGCCGTTCGATGTCGCCCTCGACCTGGGCGCCGAGGACGGTTCGCTGGCGGCATTGTGGCGCGACAAGGGCCGGCGCGTGCTGCTGCTCGATCTCGACCCGCGCATGCTCAAGAGCGCGCCGGGCGATCGGCTCGCCGCGGACGCAACACGGTTGCCGCTGCGCGACGACGCCTGCGACTGCATCGTCCTGAGCGCGATTCTCGAACACGTTATCGATCCGGCAGAGACGTTGGCGGAGTGCCGTCGCGTGTTGCGCCCGGGCGGACGCATCGTCGCGTACGTGCCGTGGGACGGCGCGGTCGTGCCGCTCAAACGCTTCGCCAAACGCGTCGGTTTCCCGCTCGGTCCGCTCCATGACGGTCTCGCCCCCGGCCACCTGCGCACCTTCACGCGCGCCATGCTCGAACGCCTCTTCGCCGACGTGAGCAACGCACGCGTGCACCTCGACCCGCTCTCGTTCGGCTACTACGTCACGGCCCGCGTCTGATCATGTGCGGAATCGCGGGATCGTGGGGCGGTGACCCCGAACGCGTCGAACGCATGATCGCGGCCATGCACCATCGCGGGCCCGACGCGCAATCCGTCGCAACGCACGGCGAGGCGCATCTCGGCTGCGCGCGCCTCGCCATTCGCGGCGGCGAACGCGGCGCGCAACCGTTCGAGGGCAAGCGCGGCCTGCTGGTCTTCAACGGCGAGATCTACAACACCGCCGAACTCGTCAAGGACCTCGCCTGGCACGGCGTCGAGGTCGCGGGCGACTCGGACACGGAGGTGGTCGCGCGCCTGCTGGACATCTATGGCATCCGCGCGGTGGATCGCCTCAACGGCATGTTCGCGCTCGCGTGGAGCGACGGGCGTTCGCTCTACCTCACCCGCGACCCCGCAGGCATCAAGCCGCTCTATTATGTTTCCAATGGGCTCCGCAACGAGTTCAGCAGCACGATCAAGCCGTTGCTGGCGACCCGCGCGACACTCGATGCGACCGCGGTTGCGCGCTGGCTCACGTTCCATGTCGCCTACGGTCCCGAGACCTTTTTCGAGGGCGTCCTGCGCGTGCCCGCCGGCGGCATGGTGGAATTGCCCGAAGGACGCATCCTGCGCCGCGCCGCGCCGGGCCTCGCGTTCAGTACACCCAACCCCGCGCTGACTGCGGAACGGCTGCGCAAGGTGCTCGAGCGCGCTATCCGCGACGCCGCGCCCGACGAGCGCTATGGCGTCGCTCTCTCCGGCGGCATCGACTCGACCCTGGTCGCCGCGCTATCGCCGGGTGACCGCATCGCGTTCCACGGCCGGGTCGATCACGAAGGCTGCGACGAGTCGGCCTATGCACGCGCGGCGGCGCGGGAGCTGGGCATTCCGCTGGTCGAGGTGCCGGTCACCGCGGAAGCGTGCTGGGCCGCGCTGCCCAAGGTGGTGCGCCACCTCGAGGAACCCGTTGCGGGTCCGGGATCGCTGGCGCAGTTCGTCGTCGCGGAACGCGCGGCGCAGGATGTGCGCGTGCTGCTTTCCGGCTGCGGCGGCGACGAACTGTTCGGCGGCTATGCGCGCGCCGTCGCACTCGTGCGCGACACGCCCCCGGACGAACTGGCGGCGTACGAACCGCTTTTCGTCCGCGTGCGCGACCTGGCTTCGGCCGAGCGCGCCTATGCGCTGCTCGACCGGCGCCCCGGCGCGCTCTTCACGCAGGACTTCCTCGACGCGCATCCCGCTCCGCGCGATGCGTTTATCGAGGCGTTCGGCGACGGCGAACTCGACCCGCTGGCCGCCGCGGCGCGCGCGGAACTGCACATCGTGCTGCCCGGCCTGTTGCAGGTGGACGATCGCACCACCATGGCGCACTCGCTCGAAAGCCGCGTCCCGCTGCTCGACCGACGGTTGTTGCGCGCCGCCTGCCGTCTCGCTCCCGAGTCGCGCGTCGCCGCCGACGGCACCGCCAAGGCGCTGTTCCGGGAGGCGGCGTCCCCGCATCTGCCGCGTGTCGTACGGGAACGTCGCGACAAGATGGGGTTTCCGCTTCCGATGGGAGCGTGGTTCGCGGGGCCGTGGCGCGAGGGTGCGCGGGAGATCCTGCTGGACCGTCGCACCCGGGAACGAGGATTCCTCGACACCGAGCGCGCGGAAAAGGCGCTCTCGGGACACGCTCATTACGATAGGGGGCTCTATTCAGCCCTCCTTTTCGCCCTCTGGACCCAGACCTTTCTCGATGGATAACCTCGCTCCCCGCCCTTTCCGTTTCGCCGCCCTCTGGACGCTGCTCGCGGCCAGTCTGATCATGACTCTGCCGGCCCTGCAGGGCGCCCTGCTCGGCTACGACGATGTCAACCTGATCGAAGCCGCCGGTGTCGCACCCGGCGACTTCTTCACGGGCCTCTACTACTACGCCTACACCCCGTTCTACGGGCTCTCGTATTGGCTCGACATGAAGGTGTCCGGCGGTATCAACCCCGCGTGGCTGCACTTCGTCAATGTGCTCTGGCACGCGGCCGCGGGCTACGCACTCTTCTGCTTGCTGCTGCGTCTGCTCGAGAACAGGGTCGGCGCGTTTTTCGGTGCACTGCTTTTCGTACTGCACCCGATGCACGTCGAGTCGGTGTCGTGGATTGCCGGGCGCAAGGAATTGGTCAGCGCGTTTTTCCTCTTCCTCGCATGGCTCTGGCATCTGCGCGCGGAAGAGCGCGGCGTTCGCGCAGAAGCGTTCGCGGTCCTCTTCTTCCTGGTCGCCTGCTTCACCAAGGCGTCGGCGGTCGTGCTGCCGGGCATGCTGCTCGCGGCGGCGTGGCTGCTGCCGCGCTATGCTGGCCGGCGTCGCCTCGCGGCGTTTCGAACGCTGCCCCTGTTCCTCGCGGCCCTGCTGCCGGTCATCGTGCACATGGCGGTGGGCGTCGAGGGCGGCATCATTCGCGAGGTCTCCGATCTGGGCCAGCGCACGATCTGGTGGGCGGCCGCGTGGGGCGATTCGACATTGCGCGCGCTCGTGCCGTTCGGGCTGAGCATCGACTATCCCGAGGTGCGCAGTACTGGCTGGGCGTGGACCGCGCTGCTGCCGGTGGCCGCGCTCTTCGCCATGTTCGCGCTGCGCCGTCGCGAGCCCTACCTGGCATTCGGCATCGCCGCGTTCTTCGTCGCCCTCGCTCCGTTCAACAACATCTTCCCGGCGACCGACGTGCTGGCCGCCGACCGCTATCTCTATCTGTCGCTCTTCGGTTTGGCGATAGCCGGTGGCTGGATGGCAACGCGCGGTCCGCGCTACGCCGTCGCGACCGCCGCCGTCTGTGCGCTCTACCTCGGGCTCTCCATCATGGGCTCGACTCGCTTCGTTTCCGACGAGGTGCTCTGGTCCGACACGATCGAGTCGCGCCCCGAGTCGGCTATCGCGCATCTCAACCGCGGCATCGGCCGAACGACCGATGCGATGCTTGCGATCCCGATGGACGGCGACCTGCTGAAGGCCGGCATCGAGGATCTGGCGCGCGGAGTCGAGTTGGCGCAACGCACGGAAATCCG
>CBDURV010000491.1:0-3643 GCA_965369495.1 uncultured bacterium | reverse complement strand
GGATTCGCCGGCACGCTGGCGCTCTTGCTGCGCCGCGAAGTGCCGCTGGCGGCCGCACTCGAATTGAGCGCGTCGTCCATGGCGGGGCGTCTGGGCGCGTCGGCGCGCCGCGCGGCGGCTGAAGCGGTCGAAGGCGCGCCGCTGGGGGAGTTGCTGCGGCGTCACGACCTGTTCGATTCGGTGCTGTCGTGGATCGTCGAGTCGGCGGATGGATCGGGTGAGTTGGAGAGCGCGCTCACCGAGGTTTCCACCATCTACATGCGCCGCCTCGAACGCAGTGTCGATCGCGTTACGACGTTGATCGTGCCGCTGGCGGAAGTCGTGCTCGGCGTGTTGGTCTTCCTGCTCGCGTTTTCCTACATGGTGCCGCTCTTCGAGTTGCAGCAGAGACTACTGGGACCCTGATGGGCGAGAACACGTTCATCTTCGGCCTCGCCGCGCTGATGGCCACGTTGCTGTGGATCAGCCTGTTCCAGGTACGCACGCGCGTCGAGTTTCGGGCGCGCCTGTGTGAAGCGCTGGCCGCCGCCGCGCGACGGGGAATGCCGCTGCAGCCCGTGCTGGTCGCCGCCCAGAACGACTTCGAGGGGGCGCGGGGGCGGGCGTTGGCGCGCGTGTGCACCGCATTGGACGATGGACTCTCGATGCACGAGGCGTGTCGTCGCGCTGGCCGGCGCTACTTCCCGCGCGACGTGCTGGCCGGGATCGCCGTCGCCGAAGGCAGCGCCTCGTTCCCGTCCGCCCTGCAGGCGGCCGCCATCGATAGCGAACGCGCCCTCGACATGCGTCATCGCAGTCTCTTGGCGCTGGCTTATCCCGCCGTTCTGATCGCGGTCGTTCCGGTGGTGGTCTTCGCGAGCGTTAGGCTAGGGGAGGTCATCGAGATTCTTGGTATGGAGAGCACTCTACCCGCAAGCTGGGTGACGTTATCCCAGGAGGTCGGGCAGGCGGCGTTCTGGAGTATCGCCGTGCTGGCTGGCTCGTGGTTGTTTCTCGGTCGCTGGCTGCCCTATCCCGGCCGACGGTTGCTGCGCTCCCAGCGTGCACTCCGTGCGGGAGCGACGCGCATGCGCGTGGGCAGCGACTGGACGAGTATTCCGAACCACCTCCCGACGGATCTCGCGGCGCGCCTCACGATCGCGTTGACCCATGCGCCCGAACGCGCGGCGGAGTCGATTGAGGCCATCGCCGCCGAGTGCGCCCGGCGCGGGGACCAGCGTGCTCGGCAATCGATGCGGATTGTCCAGACCGTGCTCTTGTTCGTGATCGGGTTCGTGGCGATGTTGCAGTTCGGATCGGTTTTCCTCGTTCAACGGGTGTGTCTGGAGGCAATCACCCCGTGGTAAAGCGAACACGTGGCCTCACCATGATCGAGTGCATGGTGGCGTTGTCGATTCTCACGATTGCCACCACCGGCATCGTCTTGAACGATCGCGGCACGTTGCAGACCGCGGCCGACTCGTTCGATTCGCTCGCTGCTTCGCGCTACGCGGCCGGTCACCTCGACGCGCGTTCGCGTGACACGCTGACGGCGGGTACGCGCGAGTGGACGCTGGATGATCCCGCGCTTCCCGCCTGCACTGCCATCGAGACGGTGCGCGAAACCAACCCGGGACTGTTCGAGGTGGAGGTGCGCGTGCGTCACGACGACGGTCGCGAATTCGCCCGCGTGGCGACGCTGATGCGCCCCGAGGAGAAATGATGAACCGCGGCTTCACACTTATGGAGCTGATGATGGTTACCGCCATCGTCGGTGCGGTAACCGGTATCAGCAGCGGCGTGATCGTGACGATGCACAGCAGCGAGAGGCACACGCGGGCCTACATCGACGACGTCAACGGACTGCGCCGCGCGGTGCGTGCGGTCGAGGCGGATCTGCGCGCGGGCCGAAGCGATACGTGCAAACTCGACGATGGCGTGCTGCGTCGCGGCGAGGAGGTGCTGGCGCGCCGCGTCGAGCTCTTCGAAGTCATTCGCGACGGGGATCTCTGGGTCGCCCGCATCGGCCTCGCGCGGCGCAACGAGACCGGCGTGCGCCAACCGATCGTGACCGTGAGAGTGAGGCCGCGATGAAGCAACGCGGCAGTTCGATGGTGCTCGCCCTGGTGGCGCTGTTTTTCACAGCGACGATGGTTGCGCTGGTGCTGGAGCGCGGCGACGGTCTGCGCAATGCCACCACAGCCGACCGCACCCAAGTGCGAGCGCGCTACGCCGCCGAGGGCGGACTCGAACGAGCGCGCTGGGAACTGGCCCAAGACCCGAACTGGCAAGGCGACTCGTTCGAACTCAACGGAATCCAGGTGACGATCACGCTCGAGCAGCAAACGCTCGTCGCAATCGCCTCCCCCGGCTCCATCCGCCTCGAATCCCCCCGCTAATCGGCTTAGGGCTTTGAGCTTTGGGCTTTGCGCCACCATCAGTCCATCCCTTCGCCGTCGATGCGTCGTTGGGACTCGACTGACGATTCCGAAGCAGCAGGACAATCGAGGCCCCGCTGCGTTTGGTGCGCCAAGGGCCGATCTGGTCGCAACGCAAAGCTCTAAGCCCAAAGCCCAAAGCCGCTTGGGAGTGACCAATTGGACTTCGGGCGACCCTCACGTTCTTGCTATCCTCCCGCCCAATGCCGGAGCAAACAATGGATGCGCTGGGCGGCGCGCTGGTCGCGTCGAGCGCGCTGGTGGACGCGGACGTGGTGCTCGAAGAGCGCGTGAGCGTCTGGTGGAACGCGGTCCTGCGCGGCGATGATGCGCGCATCACCATCGGCGCCGGCACCAACATCCAGGACTTCGTCATGGTGCACGCCGATCCCGACGCGCCCATGGTCGTCGGGCGCGACGTAACGGTCGGGCACCGCGCCACGCTGCACGGCCTGACCATCGGCGATCGCGCGCTGATCGCCATCGGCGCCGTGCTGCTGACCGGCACGCACATCGGCGAGGACGCCATCGTCGCCGCCGGCGCGGTCGTGCGTCCCGGCACCGAAGTGCCCGCGGGCATGCTGGTCGCGGGCGTGCCCGCCAAGGTCATACGACCCGTCACCGAAGAAGAGCGCAAGCTGTCGATCTGGCGCGCCGAGCGCTACTGGAAGGTCGCGCAGGCCCGCGCGGGGCGCAGCTAGTGGAACGCTTCGCGTCGCTGCTCGGCATCTTCGTGCTGCTGGGTGTCTGCTACTGGTTCTCGACCGACCGCAAGCGCATCTCGTGGCGCATCGTGACGGTGGGCATCGGATTCCAGCTCTATCTCGCGGCGTTTTTGGTGCGGTCGGACTGGGTGCCGTGGCTGCTGACGATCGCATCGACGCTCTGCCTCGGCATGCTCGTCGGCGAGCGGCGGTTCTTGGGCGGTGCGTCCGAGGAGGACACGTCGCTGCGCGCTTTCGGCGTGGTCTTGGCACGCGCATTGGGGCAACTTGGCTTCTTGACCTGCCTGATCGCAGCGTGGAATGCGAGCGAGGGGGGCTGGGGGCTTGCGGTGTTACTGCTGGCGCTCTTCGCCTATCTCCTCCCATGGCGCCTACCGTCCTTAGCACCTCTCATGCGCCGCACGACGACGCTTACCGGTTGCGTGGGTGTGGTGGTCTTCCTCTGGGGCGGGCTGCTTCCGCACAACTTCGTCTATCACGCGCTGGACGCCATGGGCGACG
>CBDURV010000490.1:0-3646 GCA_965369495.1 uncultured bacterium | reverse complement strand
CCCACCCCGTCTCATAGCAGCGCCCCAACGCATATTCGGCCTGTTGGCAGCCGTTCTCCGCCGCAGGGCGCAGCCACTTCACGCAGACCGCCGGATCGCGTTCGAGGAGCTGATGCTCATCGCGCCACCAACTCGTGTGCGCCAAGCCGAGCGCGCACTGTGCCGGCCCATGGCCCAGCTCGGCAGCGCGCTCAAGCCGAACCAGCGACCGCCGCACCGACTCGCACCGATCGAGGCCCAATCGCGGGCCGTAGAGGAGGAGCACGCGACCCGCCTTGTAGTTCGCCTCGGCGTGATCGGCATCCGCAGCAAGCAGGTAGTACCGCAACGCCGTATCGAGATCGTATCCATCGTCGTCGTTGTCGGAGAGGATCGTCTCAAAGCACTCGCCGATTCGGAGTTGCGCCTCCGCGTCCGAGCGTCCGCTGTTCCTGTACACGCCGCGAAGGTAGACGCCGCAGCCCAACATCGCGGCGCGGCGCAACCAGACCATGCCCTCGGCGCGTTCCGCCTCGTTCGCGCCGTGTTCATACAACTCCCGGCCGAGAGCCTCCATCGCGTCGGCATTGGCCCAAACGTCTTCAGCCGCGCGGCGCAACCAGCGCATCGCGGACGCCGGGTCGGAGTCGATTTCAAGCCGCGCGAGCTTCAGCGCCGCGCCGTTGTTGCCATCGTTCGCCGACGCGCGATACCACTCGAGGGCAAGCTCCCTGTTCCGCGCGACGCCATGACCATGCGCATACGCGTCGCCCAACGATTCGCGCGCCCCGTAGCTCCTGCCCGAAGTGGCCAACTCCCGCAGCCACCGCATGCCCTCGGGTCGTGTGCGGTAGCGCTGCGCGAGGAAGGTCTGCATGACGAACGATCCGGCATTCGCGGACTCCTCGATCTCACGCCACCGCTCCTCATTCGACGGGCCGATGCCGAGCAGTAATCGCACGACCGCCGCAGCGGCAGGGGGGTCGCCGAGGCTGGCATCGATGAACGTAAACTGCTCGACAGGAGCGTTTTCAGTCTTCAGTAGCTCCCACGCGGGGTCGGGTTCGCCGATCGAAGCGAGTTCCTTGTCGCGCGGGTCCGACCCCATGAGCTTGCCACCTACGGCGTGGAGCCCGCCCGGGTCGCCGTCGAGCGCCTTGCGCAACTGCGCGTCGAACTCCGCGCCTTGTCGCACCTCCGGGCCATCCACATCGGGAATCGGCGCACTCGCGCAGGCGGCGAGAAGCGCCAGCCAGACATACCTCACGACGAAACACTACCAGTACGGCGCCTGGCGCGATTTTTCCATGTTAGCGACTTCGTATGGGGACAGCCGCACCGACCGCCGGAGCCTACTCCTCGTCTTCGAGCAAGTCGTCGAGCAGCGCGTCCAGCT
The DNA here is from genome assembly GCA_965369495.1 of uncultured bacterium. GTDB lineage: Bacteria > Planctomycetota > PLA2 > PLA2 > PLA2 > JBCDBY01. The sequence continues at coordinate 2,271 of CBDURV010000490.1, read as the reverse complement.
CGTCCTGGAGATCGTCCGCGTCCTCGGTGTCGATGATGTCGACGATCATGAGGATCTCGCCCTGCTCCTTGCCCTTCACGAAACCAACGTCGGCGGCATACCACTTGTGCTCGATGTCCGGGTTCGTCTCTTCCACCTTGAGGACATCCTCGAACTTCTCCACCGGGGTCTGGAGCTTCTTGCGGAACTTGATCGCCTCGACGAACTCCTCGATGTCGTCATCCGGCAAGTCCTCCGGCTTCCAAACGTCCCCGATCTCGGGATTCGCAGGCATGAACACGGCCGGGTCGTCCGCCGTCGAAGTCTCCGCCGGATCGCCAGCCCCCGGGCCCCCCACAAGCCAGCTACCATCGTGGCTGACGATCGCGCCATCCTCATAGATGTCCACGATCTCACCGAAGTAGTAGGCCGTTCCATCGTCCGCCTGGGCGAAGTAGTTCAGCGAGATTTCGACGATCTCGCCGTCCTCGATTTCCCACTCCTCCAGGCATGCGCACTCCACCATCCCGCCGTCATACGCGAATGTGCGCGTGTTGGACGTGAAGACATCGATCACGGTGGCGTCGGTGTGCCCCTGCTGCACCTCGTAGACGCGCAGGCGGAACTCCACGAAGGGGTGGTACGTGTTATCGATGTCGAGCGGATTCGTAAAGCTGGGTGTGCCGGCGGGAACCTCAGCTTGCGCGATGTCGAACGAGCCGCTGAATCCAAGCAGCAGCGCCGCGGTCGTAGTGATCAGAACGCCCTTGATACGCATCTCAATTCCTCCGTCGATGCCCCCCGAACACACTCCCGGTGTTCCGTGAGGGATCTGGCTGGAGCATCCGCTTCCTGCGTTACGATTCGCTGAGATTCGCGGGCTGCACGGGAATGGAAATGCGAAACACTACCGGTACGGCGTCTGACGCGATTTTCCCAAGTTAGCGACCCCGAATGGGGACAGTCGCGGCAATCGAGTCAGCTCCGGGAGGGGAGCGTCGTCTCATCGCGATCCTTCGGGAACGGGATGATCCTGCACGGCTCGAAACTGAAGGCGTTGGCGTCCTGCTCGTCCTCCTCCACGACCTCATAGAACAGGACGCGCGGCATGCCACCGTCGATGAGCATCTCGAGTGCGTCCAGCATCTGGGCAACCGCGACGGTTCGCTCCGCAATCAACACAGGCACGAACGTGTACTCCGGGTTCGCCCGCTTCGATGCTGTTTGTGCGGCAGCGAGATGCCTTTGCACGCCCGCCAGGCCCTTCAGCTCCTGTTTGCCTGCCATGTAACTCGCGCGCCCCTCACGCGCGAGGACCACGATCGTGGAACAGGTCATCGGAGGTTCGATGGTCCATTCGATCGCACCGTCCCACAGCAGGAAGATGTGGAGAATGCGGTCCCCCACGCGTAACTGCACCTTGTCGATACTCTGCTGCTCGCAAGTCACGAAGAGCCAGAGCACGTGCTCCCATCGAGTGCCCGGCCGCACGTCGATCTCGACGAAGATGCGGGAGACGCGGGGGCTCCCGTACTCGTCAACGTCGAAGCCACTCTTCCCTTCGGCTTGGCGCATCCGGTGATGCCGCCCCTTCTCGCGGTGGAGACGTTCGGCGAGCTGATTGAGTGTCGTCGCTGTCCAGGCGGAGTCCGTGTGCATCGTCAGACGGCCGCCCTCGCGAAGTCGCACGCGCACCTCCGGCGAGACGCGCTTGCCCTTGGCGATTCGGTTGATCTGCAGCAGCGACTGGTCAGGGTTCGGGTCGTACTCCGGATCGTCCTGTTGCGATTCCGCGCAGCCAGCAACGGCGGCCCAAATCATCACGTGGAAAGTCCACCGGTACGGAGCCTGGCGCCAATTTTCCATCTCTAGCCTGCATTATTCATGAGGCGTGTGCGCATCGGGAGCATATCTCTCGGTAGTGGACTGCAGGACGCGGCACGGCGCGCTTTTCGATCGTCGGCGGTCTCTTCTGGGCGAGGACAGATCGTCGAGATCAAAGAGAGAGCCCGAAGGCGACCCGGAGGGGTCCTCGAGGACGAACGATGCACCGCTACGGCGCCGTCAGGTGCCGTGCCGGAAACTCTGCGGCGATCTGGTCCGTCCAGAAACCGCACCTCGTGAATGATGCGGGCTAGTACATCTGCACCATGAACGGTGCCGCGCCGGCGAACACGCGCCCGGCGGCCGCGCACGCTTCGTCGTCGGCTTCGAGTTGTCCGGCGATGCGCAGATCGTGCGGCGCGAGGAACCCGCTGTAGAGCGGCGCCAGCCCCCGCACCCCCAATCGCA
>CBDURV010000489.1:0-3646 GCA_965369495.1 uncultured bacterium | reverse complement strand
CGTGGAATACCGGCAACGCGGGACGCAGTTGCCTCGCCCTCGGGGCGCAACTCCATCTCGTCGGCCCGCTCGGCTTCTCGCTGGAGGAGAAGCGAGTGCGGCGGGCGGGACTCGACTACTGGACCCACGTCGCACCGCGCGTGCACGACGACTGGGCGAGGTTCGAGCCGCTCTTGCCCTCGCTGGGCACGCCGCTCTTTTTCAGCGCCGATGCGGAGCGCACTCTGGACGAGGTGGAGTGGAGCGGCCCCGCCGTGTTTCTTTTCGGCCGCGAGAGCGTCGGATTCGCTCCGGAAATCCGCGAGCGCTACCGCGACCAACTCGTGCGTCTGCCCATGCACGACGGTCGCGTTCGGTCGCTCAACGTCTCGCCCTGCGTCGGAATCGTGCTTTACGAAGCGCAACGAAGACTTACTTCACTTTGATCGTCGGCAGCTTCTTGTTGGGCTTCTTGACGGACTTCTCGTACGCCTCGAGCGCCTTCGGCATCCAGCGCTTCATGTTCTCGATCCGGTTCTCGGATCCCGGATGCGTCGAGAGCAAAACTGGTGGCGACTTGCCGCCACTCGCCTCCTTCATGCGCTGCCAAACCTTCACGCCGGCCCGCGGGTCGTAGCCCGCCTGCGCCGCGAGGTAGAGACCGAACTCATCCGCCTCCGTCTCATGGCTGCGCGAATAGGCAAGTAGCGTAAGACCGGTGCCCGCACCGAGCGCGCCGATGGTGGCGGCCTTTTGGCCCGAACTCATGTCACTCATTCCCACGCCGACCGCCGCGGCGACGCCGGCAATCGCCGCGATGCGCTGACGCCCCAGCCGTTCGTTGGAGTGCTGCAACAGCGCGTGCATGACCTCATGGCCCATCACGATCGCCATGCCCGCCTCGTCCTTCACGATCGGGTAGAGACCGGTGTAGAACGCGATCTTGCCGCCCGGCAGGGCCCACGCGTTGGCGGTCTTGGGAGCATCGATGAGCTTGAACTCCCACTTGTAGTCGGGCCGGTTGGCCGCGCCGGCAATCGCCTTGCCCACGCGCAGAAGCGGCTCGACCAGCCTCCTGTCCGTGACGATGCGGACCTTCTTGTCCTTCACCGTCATCTCGAAGTACGCCTTCTCCCCGAGCGTGTTCATCTCCTGCTCGGAGTAGGGCAAGTACTGCGAGCGGCCCGTGATCTCGTTCGTCTTGCACGTAACGAGCAGCAGCAGGAGAGTGACCCAAACGGCGCGTTGCATCGCTACAGGTTACCGCGCCAGTACCACCACCACCCGAGCAGCAGCAGCAGCAACGCGGCCCCGGCGAACGCGGGCGTAAGCGGGTGGTCGGGAACCGCCGGAAGCCCGGTCGAGGTCAACGGATCGGAGGGTTCGGTGGCCGGGGACAGGTCAAGTCCGGGGACGAGCAGGTTGACGGCCCAGGTGCGCATCGCGTCGCCCTCCCCGATCCGCCAAAAGCCCGGCGGACCGAAAACGCGCTCGCCGATGCGGTGGCGTGATTCGTCCGGCCAGCGCGCGATCCCCTTTCCGGGCGCACGCTCGCCCACCGTCACGAACTCCGTCAAGCGCGTTGGCGCGCTGCCCGCGAGATGCGCAATGGCGCCGCGCAGAAACAGCGGGTACGCGGGGGAGCTCGCCAGCACGCAGGCGTCCGGATCGAAACCGAGCGCGACCCAGTTGCCCGCAACAGCCAGCACCGGTCCCGGAGCCGCCGACGCAATCGCCTCGCCGCCGCGAATGGCGCGTGCGCGCAACGGGGGGATACGCGAGAAGCCGGTGCCGCGCACGAGCGGGTGGTCGTCCTGCACGTCGAACAGCGTCGGCGCATCCGCCCACGGCCCCAGCTTGAACGGTAGCGCCCCCCGGTCGGGTGCCAGGTAAAGCGCGCGCAGTCCGGCGATCGCCGTGGGCGCCGCGCAGCGGTCGAAGACGACGACGTCATACAAACGCGCCGCCTCGGCGACGTGCTCGGGCTTCGTACGGTCGAGCGGCCCTCGAATGGCGCGCGTCTGTTCGAGCGCCGCCATCGCACTGGTCAAAAATGGCGAAGGCACGTCCTCCGACACGACCAGCACGCGCGGCTGTTTTCGCTCGGGCAGATAGAGAAAGAGGCGATCATCGGGCGCGAAGAGATCGAGCGGCGCGCGCAATGTGAAGGTGACCTCCCCGGACGCGGGCAGCGGCAGGTCGATCGTCTCGGCGCCATCGACCTCGCCCTCCCACGACGACTGCGCATCGGGGCCATCGACCGCGAGGCGACCCTTCCCGCGCAGACGCATGCGCGCCAGGCGCCCGCCCCCCTCGGGATCGCCCAGCACCTCAAGCGCGATGAAGCCCGCATTGGGAGCCTCGCCCATCTCGGTGCGCAGACGGAAGCCTTCGGCTCGCCCCGGCCGGTAGGTGCAAAAGACGAGATCGGGCTCCTGCAGGCCGAGCGCGCCTTCGCGCGCCAGCGCCAGCGCCTCTTCAGATGACGCCGACTTCCAGCCTCCGTCATGCGCTCGCACGAACGCCAGCGCCTGCGCGCGCGCGGTACCGACGTGCAGGCGCGGCCCCGCGGGATCCACACGCACCACGAAGTAGCGCGTGCCGGGCGCGCGACGGCGGACCTCCGCCTCGGCGATCTTGATCAGCTTCTCGCGCCGATCCCCGGCGCGCAGTTCGAGGCCGCCGTCCATGACCAGCACGAGGTCGCGAACCGTGGACTCCTCTCCCGGCAGGAAGGGCGAACCCGCCGCCATCGCGACGGCGGCGCAGGCGAGCAGCGCGAAGAGCAGATCCAGCCAACGCGTGAGCGCGCTCCCGAATCCGCCGCGCCGTTCCGTGAGCGCGCCCGTCCAGAGCGGCAAAAACGGCACCTCGACGCGCCGCACGCGCCGACGCACGAGGTACGCCGCAAGCACAAACGCCGCGGCGGCGCCGAGCCAGAGGCCCGCGGGATCGCCAAAACGCACTGCTCTTAACCCGCCATCCAGCCGCGCGCGAGCGCGTTCTGCACGATCTCAAAAAAGGGCTGGTCGGCGCGCACGCGCAGGAATCCGGCGCCGCTGCGCTGGCAGAAGTTGCGCAGCCCCTCGGCGCGTTGCTCGCGCGCGTGCCGGTATGCGGCCAGCACCTCCTCGGTGATGTCGAGCTTGAGCGTCTCGCCCGTCTCGCGATCGATGAGCAGCGTGCGGCCCAGCGGCGGCTCCTTGAGCGCCTCGGGATCCTCGACCTCGATCACGCGCAACTGGTAGCGCCGCGCCAGCAGATACGAAAGGCCGCGCGTGGCGCCCTCGGGATCGAAGAAGTCGCTAATCACGAACGCGAGTCCGCCGCGACTGGTGCGCGGCAACGCAGCGCGCATCGCGCCAAGCATGTCGCTGCGCCCCGTCGCCTCGCCCTGCACGAGCGTGAAGAGGTCGTTCTGCCGGTTCTTGCTCGAAAAGGTCTCGCCCGCACGCCGTTCGCCGCCGACGGGAATCCAGACGATGCGATCGAGTTGGTTGAGCGCCACCGCCCCCAACGCGGCCGTGACCTTGGCCGCGGTGAGCGCCGCGGCGCCGCGCATGCTCGACGAGCGGTCCTGGACGAGCACGAGATCGAGCGCCTCTTCCGCGTCGAACTCCTTGACGACCAGCTCGTCCGTGCGCGCATAGACGTTCCAGTCCACCTG
>CBDURV010000488.1:0-3687 GCA_965369495.1 uncultured bacterium | reverse complement strand
CGTCCTCGGTCAGGAAGGGCGGCGGCCGGAGGCGATCGGGATCCTCCGGGAGGCGGCGGAGGGACTCGGACTCGCACTTACTCCCGATCACCCACACGCTCACGCTGCGCTCGATGCACTCTCGAATGCTCTCTGGGAAGGAGGCGATCGATCGGAAGCGGTGCGGCTCATGGAGGAGTTCTTCGACGCGTACGCCAAGCCCGGCGAGCCCAGCCATGAAAAGTGCCTCGGGACCCGCCATCTGCTCGCTCAACGCTATGTGGCGATGGACCGCCATGGCGACGCCGCGCGGGAGTTCGGCATCGTCCACGAGACCGGTCGTCGCATCCAGCCTCGCGGGCACCCCGTCCTGATCGGGATCGCGTGCAGCCTGGCCGACGCCCTGCGCGCCGACGACCGCGCGGACGAGGCGGAATCCGTGCTTCTGGATGAGTGGAGCGAGACATCTCCGCCGGTGAAGGCGGCGAGCGCGGAACGCAAGAAGGTGGCGGATCGGCTTGCGGATCACTTCCAAAGCATGGGAGACGAGGGCCAAGCCGCCCACTGGCGCGCCGAGTCCGACCGTGAAGCGAAGTAACTTCGCCACTCCAAGTAACTTCGCCACTCCCTAAACATAACCCACTGCGGGAACGGGGATTACAGCGTCTGTTTGCGGCACGCGTGCCGCACTTTCGGCCCTGTGCCATCCCATCGAGCCTCAGACCGGATGGGCATGACCCCAAAGCACGAGTACCCGCCGGTACTGCTCGCGTGAAGCACCGCACTGCGGCAGCCGTGCCGCAAACCGGCGCTGTAACCCGTTACAAGCGATGTACTTCCGTCGATTCGTGGCAAAGATACTTCGCCTTAGCTATCGTCGCGGGCATGGCTTCGGCTGCGGAACTGCTCGCCCTGCGCTGGAACGCGAATTTGCGCCGCGACAAGGACGGGGCGCCGCTGCTGCCGCCGCTTTTCGTGCTGGGGCAGGGGGCGGGCGTCGCGCTGGTCGATCTGCGCCCGCCGGAAGAGGCGACCGGTGCGTTGGGCTACATTCCCGGCAGCGTCTTCATCGACGAGCAGGCGGCGGCACGCGAGTTCGCAAGCGATCGGCCGCTCGTGCTCGTCAGCCGGTCGGGCGAGGCCGCGGCACGCGCCGCACGCCGACTAGAGCAGGGCGGGCGGCGGCAGGTCGCGGCGATGGCGGGCGGGCTGATCGAATGGCGCACGCTGGGTCTCGTGACCACTCGCGAGGCGAGTGGCGTGGTACGACACCCCCACCGCGCCGCGAAGGCCACCAACGCAGCCGGGATATCCAAGCAGTGGGTCGAACACCACGTCGGGGATCCGCGCAACGTGCGATGGATCAAGCTCGGGGCGCTGCTGACCTCCGTGCACTGCTCGTGCATCGACGGGCGCGATGACCGCGGCGTCGTGGGAACGCTGGGCGGCGATGCGGGCGAGTTCCTGCTCTCGCTCGCCGCACTGGAACAGGGCGCGGGCGTGGTACTCGATGAGCAGACGGTGGCGCACATGCTCATCGCGCATATCGACGCGTTCGGGCAGTTCTACATGCACAGCGATGTGGACGCCTTCGGACGGCTCCGGGCATCCATCGGGGAGGACGCCCGGATCGATGTCGCGCAACTGGACTGGGCGGACGCCGAAGGGGTCGCCGCGTTCCTGCGCCATCCGGACCCCGCGATTCACGATGCACTACTGGAGCATCTGGTGAACCCCGACCACATCGGCTGCGGTCACGTGCGTCTGATGCGGCAGCACAGCGCCGAATACGGCATTCGGCCCGAGTTGGTGCTCTGGTTCCTGCGCGCGTACTTCCGCCGTTGGTGGGAGGGCGCGCCCGAGCTGAACCCGACGCTCCTGCCCGGCGTGCATGAAGAGGCGGCGGTGATCAACATCCGCATCGAGGGAACGCTCTGCGGGCCGACGCCGATACCGCTCGTTTCACCGGCGTCCGACGGGCGACAGATGTTCATTAACCATCCCGACGTTAGCGCCTTCATGCGCGCAGCGTTCATCCGCTTCCACCTGAGTGGATACGGCGCGCTGGCTGTGCCGGCGGATCGCGAAGAGGCGTTGCGGCACGCGTACACGGAGCTGGGGCAGCGCCAACTCGTCGCGACCGTCAGCCACCTAGCGGCGGGGCTACCCGTCTACGACGTTGTCTTCTCGCACGACGGATCGTTCACGGTGCACGACGCATGATCACGCATCCGAACATCAATTCCATCTCGCTCATCGCGAGCCGCATCGGATGGATCGGGTTTGCGACGCTCTACGCGGCGCTGGTCGTCTGGGTCTTCCGCAGCGGCCAGGATTGGATCGACGTGCCGATCGCCATACCCGCCATGCTGGGTACGGCACTCTCCATCCTGCTCGGTTTTCGGACGGCGTCCGCCTACAACCGCTGGTGGGAAGCGCGCACACTGTGGGGCGCCATCGTCAACGACTCGCGCACGTTCACGCGCGAGGTACTGACGCTGCTGATCGAAGAAGACGGCGGGCGCCCCAAGGCGTTGCAGAAGAAGCTCATCTACCGGCAGATCGCGTGGTGCTACGCGCTGCGTTGTTCGCTGCGCGCAGAGGCGCCGCTGACCGACGTGGGCCCGTTCCTCGAGTCGGAGGAAATCGAAGCGCTGCGCAACGAGCAACACGTGCCCAACGCGCTGCTCCAGACACAGGCCGACCTGCTGAACAAGGCGTATCGCGAAGGGCTGCTCACCCAGTTCTTCTTCACTACGCTCGATGCGACGCTCAAACGGCTGACCGACCACATGGGCGGGTGCGAGCGCATCAAGAAGACCGTTTTCCCGGGTCACTACAGCTTCTTTATCTCGCGCACGCTGCTCGTCTTCTACATCCTCTTGCCGGCGGGCCTCTGCGAGCATCTGGGCTGGTTCACGATTCCCATCGCGCTCGTCATCGAGTTGCTCTTTGGAGTCATCGAAACGGCCGGCCGCCAGCTGCAGGACCCCTTCGAGAACCGCATCAACGACACGCCGATGAGCGCCATCTCGCGCACCATCGAGATCAACCTGCGCCAACAACTCGGCGAAACCGATCTGCCGGCGAAGCTGGAGCCCGTGCGCGGAGTCCTGATGTAAATGGCGCTTCGCGTCGCGCTCTCGATCGTTCTCGGCGTGGCCACCGCCTGGTCGCAGGAGTGGCGCAGCGCGCTCTATCCCGCCGACTGGGCGCCCGGGACGACCGACGCCAAGGGCCGTTTCCTGCACGAATTTTCGTGGGCGGGATACAGGCACGGCGAGACGCCGCCGGTGCGTGACAAGAAAGTCGTTCGCGCTCTGCTCAAGGGCGCGGGCGATCAGACGGCGGCCATCCAGAAAGCGATCGATGGCGCGGCGGGCGGCGTCGTTCTGATTCCCGCCGGTCAGTGGCGCGTGGACGGAACGCTCCGAATTACGACCAGCCATACGGTTCTTCGCGGCGAGGGACCCGACCGCACACGCCTGCGGTTTACCAAGGATGCGGGACTCAACGGCACCGCGCACCTGACATTGAGCGGGAAGCTGAAACGAACGGGAAACTGGCCGCTGGCCGCCGACGCACGGGTGCGCGGCACAACGGTCCGTCTGGCGTCAGTCGAGGGTCTCGCCGCGGGCGATCAGGTCGTCATCGGCCTCACCATCAGCGACCGTTTTCGCGCCGACCACGGCATGGGCGCCTACTGGA
>CBDURV010000487.1:0-3688 GCA_965369495.1 uncultured bacterium | reverse complement strand
CTTGAGGACCAGCGGTTCGAGAATCGGATTCGTCGCAGTGCGTGCCACGCTCACAACTCTAAGCGCGGTAGAATCCGCGTCCCATGATTGAACCGCTGCCCGCCGAGAAGTTGCGCTGGACCTGCGATCCCGACTCGCTCCCGTTCGAGACGACGGAAGAGGTCACGCCGCTGCCGGGCGTCGTCGGCCAGGACTCCGCGGTCGCCGCGATCGAGTTCGGAATCGAATGCCATGCGAACGGGCAGAACATCTTCGTGCGCGGCTTGGCGGGCAGCGGTCGCATGCGCCTCGTGCGCCGCATGCTGGAGGAGATCAAGCCCACCTGCAAGGTCAAGCAGGACCGCTGCTACGTCCACAACTTCAGCGAGGAGAACAAGCCGCGGCTGATTTCACTGCCGGCGGGCAGGGCGCGCGGCTTCCGGCGCAGCATGCACCGCTTCGCGGAGTTCGTGCGGGATGGCCTTGTCGAGGCTCTCAAGGCGGACGCGGTCAAGACACGCCTCGAGGCGATCGAGCGCATCGGCAACGAGCGCATCGAAGTCGTTACCGCACCGTTCGAGAAGGCGCTCAAGGATGCCAATCTGGCGCTCGTGACTGTGCAGATGGGCGCCGTCGCGCAGACCGCGATTTTCCCCGTGCACGACGGCAAGCCGGTTCCGCCGGAGGAGTACGAGGAGCTTCGCTCGCAGGAAAAGATCACGGACGAGGAGAACAAGCAGATCGAGAGCGACCGCGAAACGTACGGGCGCGATCTCGAGGCGATCACGGAAAGGGTGCGCGCGATTCGCCGCCGAACCGCGCAGCAGTTGCAGTCGGTGGGCGAGGACACGGCGCGCTCGCTGCTCTACGAAATCGCGCGCGACATTCTTGTCGAGTATCCCGGCGACGACGTGCGGGTCTTCCTGTCGGAGGTCATCGACGACATCGCCGAGAACCGTCTGGGCGGCGGCGCGGATGGCGAGGCGTTCGATCCGATCCAGGCGTACGGCGTGAACATCGTCGTCGAGCACGCCGAGGACAACGTGTGCCCGATCGTCGTGGAAAACACGCCGACGCTCACGAATCTGCTGGGCACGATCGACCGCGAGTGGACGCAGCGCGGGCCCGGCATGTCGGACTACGGCATGATCCGCGGCGGCTCGCTGCTCAACGCCGACGGCGGCTATCTGATCCTCGAGGCGCGCGACGTGCTGGGCGAACCGGCGGCGTGGAAATACCTCATGCGCACGCTGCGCACGGGCGAGCTGGAAATCGTGCCGTCCGAACTCGGCGGACTCTATCTCGCGCCGTCGGCCAAGCCGGAGCCGATTCCGGTGCAGGTGCGCGTGATCCTGATCGGCGACTCGGACCTCTACTACCTGCTCGACAGCTACGACCCCGACTTCCAGAACCTCTTCAAGGTGCTCGCGGACTTCGAACCGGACGTGCCGCGCGAGCCGGAGGGGGTCGAGCAGTACGCCGGCGCCATCGCACGCAGCGCGACGCAAGAGGACTTTCCGCACTTCCACCGATCGGCGGTGGCCGCACTCCTGGAACACGGCGCTCGCATCGCGGCGAGTCAGATTCGCGTCTCCACGCGCGCGGGTCGCATTTCGGACATCGGGCAGGAGGCTGCGTTCCTGGCGCAGAAAGACGGCTGCAAACTCGTGATGGCAGAGCATGTCTTCGCCGCGGTCACGCGTACCAAGGAGCGCGCATCGCTTCCGTCGCGCCGCTTCCGCGAGTATCTGCGCAACGGCACGATTCGCATCCAGACGGACGGCGCCACGGTGGGACAGATCAACGGACTCGCCGTGATTCGCGCGGGCATGCTCACCTACGGATTCCCCGCGCGCATCACGACGTCGATCGGCGCGGGAACGGCCGGCATCGTCAACGTCGAGGGGCAGGCGTCGCTTTCCGGTTCGATCCACACCAAGGGTTTCCACATCCTCGGCGGCCTGCTGCGTCACATGCTGCACATGGACCACCCGCTCGCCTTTTCGATCTCGGTCGCGTTCGAGCAAAGCTACGGCGGCATCGACGGCGACTCGGCGTCGTGCGCGGAAATCTGCTGTCTGCTCAGCGCGTTGACGGATGTTCCCATTCGGCAGGATGTCGCGATCACCGGATCCATCGATCAGAAGGGACACGTCCAGGCGATCGGCGGGGTCAACGAGAAGATCGAAGGCTTCTACGACACGTGCGCCGATCTCGGCCTCACCGGCAAGCAGGGCGTGATCATTCCGGGCGCGAACGCGGGCGACCTCATGCTGCGCCGCGACGTGGTCGAGGCGTGCCGCAAGGGTCGGTTCCGCGTCTGGGCGGTCGGCACGGTGCCCGAGGCGCTGGAGATCCTGACCGGCGAGGCGACCGGCGAGGCGGATGCGGACGGCATCTATCCCGAGGGTTCGCTGCTCGCCAAGGCGGTCGAAAAGGCGACTGAGTTCTGGGTCATGTCGCTGCAGAGTCCGCGCACCTACTTCGCCGAGGAGATCGAGGAAGAGGCGGCGGCGCAGGCCGCAGAGGAGTCCGAACGCGCGGCCGAGGGCGGCGACTAGCCCGTCCACCTGCACACGCACAAGTGCAAAGTTTCGTCGCAATTAGCTGCCGCATAACGACTTAGAGCCGCCCCGGAGCACTCCTCTTTGGAGATTTCCGTATGTAGGGTAGGCTATCGGCGCAGTTAGGCATGGCTAAGACCCGATGACGAATACACGGACCACTGCGGCGCGGGAAGACTACTTGAAAGCGATCTATCAGCTCGCGGAAGCGGGCGGGCATCGACGCGTCTCGACATCCGCTTTGGCGGAACGGCTGTCGGTGCGCGACCCGTCGGTGACGGCGATGCTCAAGCGCCTCGCCGCCGATCGCCTCGTCGCCTACCAACCGCGACGCGGAGCGGAACTCACCGACGCGGGGCGTGTCGCGACCATGCGGGTGCTGCGGCGCCACCGATTGCTGGAGACGTTCCTGGTCGACATGCTCGGGCTCGACTGGTCGGAGGTGCATGACGAGGCGGAAGTCCTCGAGCATCATCTTTCCGACCGCATCGTCGCCGCCATCGACCGCGCGCTCGGCCACCCGACCGAAGACCCGCACGGCCGTCCCATTCCCGATGCGGACGGTGCGCTCCAGGCGCGCGCGCTCCAGCCGTTGCTGAACCTGCCTGTGGGCGCAACCGCCACCATCCGCGAGGTGCGCACCGAGGGCTCCGCGCACCTCAACCGCTGGAAGGAGCTCGGCCTCGTTCCGGGCGCGCGCTGCAAGATGGTCGAACGCCGCGAACTCGAAGACGTCATGCGCCTGGAAGTCGAAGGCAGCGAAGTACTCACCGGCTCCGAGGGGATCGCCGGCGTGCAGATCGAGAGGGATTGATGCGACTGCTCCTGATTGGACTCCTGTTCTGCTTTGGCGCGTGCGGGGAAGAGACCCCGGACTCCCGCGAGCCCGGCGGCAAGCTGCGCATCGTCGCGACGACCGGCATGGTGGCGGACATGGCGCGCAACGTGGGCGGCGACCTCGTCACGGTCGAGGCGCTCATGGGACCGGGCGTCGATCCGCATCTCTACCAGGCCGCCCCGAGCGACCTGCGCAAGCTGCGCGCCGCCGACGTCGTGCTCTTCAACGGCAAGGGCCTCGAAGGCAAGATGGGCAAGATCCTGGCCGATCTGGCCAAGAGAAAACGCGGCGCCGCCATCACCGAACT
>CBDURV010000486.1:0-3710 GCA_965369495.1 uncultured bacterium | reverse complement strand
AGCCCCCTCAAATTGGGGTAAGATTGGTCCACGTTGGGTGGAGACGGCAATTGACGCGGATAGTCGGGATCTTGATGGTCAGCTTGCTGACCGTCGCGTGTGGCAGCAGTAGCGGCGAGTCGAACGACCCGTTGCCGCTGGCGCCCGCCCCCACCCTTCAACTCGACCGCACGGCGGATGGCTGGGCCACGCCGCCCGTCGAAGACGCGCTCGATCGCGTCTCCAACAACGGCGCCGGATACACCGGCGAGATCGATCGTTACGCGATCACCGTTCCCGCCGACGGCCGCCTTCAGATCTCCTTGCAGTGGGATCACGACGCCGACTTCGACCTGCTTTTAGCGGGCGACGAGGCGGGCACGATTCGGCTGGTCGAGGGGATCGAACAGGGAGCGGTGCCGGAGTACATCGGCGACGAGGTCACGGCCGGGCAAAAGATCTGGATCTTCGTGGCCGGCTGGGAGGGCGAACCGGGCGCCTACAAGCTCGAGACGATCCTGCTCGATCCGGGCACGGTTCCGTTCGCACTGGTCAGCGCGCCCGACGGCGACGTCAAGCGGGGACGCAACGAACCGCTCGTTTTTACGTTCACGCAGGAAATCGACCTCGCACAGCCGCTCCACGAGCGCATCCTGTTCGTCGGCGTGTCAAACCCCGTGTACGGCCAGTGGTGCGCGGACGGCAAGCGACTGATCTTCTATCCGCGCCTGCCGGAGGGCCCCCTCGACACCGATGTCATGCAGGAGGGGTTCGAGTATCTGCTCCAGTTTCCGCGCGCGGCCCGCGGTATTCGGGCCGCCAACGGCGAATACCTCGACCGCGTGGACGGCGTCACCTACCGCTTCGATAAGTGGATCGACCCCGACCCGGCCTCTCCGCCGCGCGTTATCGCCATCGATCACGAGCCGACCGTGCCGTGGGACGGTTCGCCGCTCACGCTTGAAATCAGCGGCGCGCTCGACCCGCTGACCGTGGCCGCCTGGATCGAGGCGAACGGGACGGTGGTTCCGACCCTCGTCCGACTCACCCAGCAGTACACGTGCGATGAGCCGCTCTCGTCGTTCATCCAGGTCGAGCCCGAGACCCCGCTGCCCGCCGGCGCCGCGCTGCGCATCGTGGTGCCGGGCACCGTGAAGCGCCTCGGCGGCACGACAGGGGTGACGGGCGGCGCTCCCAGTCCCGAGGGTGCCGGGTTCGCTCTTGCCATGCTCGCGAAGTAGGGCAGGCTGTAGTAGACGGCGTTTCGTCTTCGTTTGGGTCATGTTCGACCCGCACCGCTGATGATCGCTGGCGCAATGGCCGAAGATGGAAGAGAAGCAGCAGAACTCCAGGATGCATCTGGGTTCCTCGCCGATCGACACCATGCGTCTGTTCCGTACCGCGCGCGCCGAGCGCCCCCTCACGACCATGCTCCGTCACATGGAGCACGGCCGGTTCCCCGAGGCGTGGCGTGCGCTCAAGCAGGACAAGCAGCAGCTTCCCACGCCGCCGCACGCCCTCGCCCGCCTGGGCCGCTGGCTCGCCGACCGCGGCGAGTTCAAAAAAGCCGTGCTGCCGCTGAGCCGCTTCCTCGACACCTACCCCAACCATCAGGACCGCCCCGTCGTCCAAAACGATCTGGCCGTCTGCTACAAGAAGTTGGGGAAGCTGAAAGAAGCCGCCAAGCTCGTACGTGGCGAGTAGGCCGGCCCCAGCACGACGATCTCTTCGTCACTGCGTCGTCGCAGTGACCTCCGGCCACAGCTTCCTCCTGGTTCCTCGACCTCGACGCGCTGGAACCGGCCCTAGATGTCTGCCGTAAAGAGATCCGATCGGCTGGTAGGCGCGGAAGCCCGTGCTTGGCGTTCCTTGCCAGGGACCGCTAGAAGGGGCAACCTACGCTCGTGAACGATCTCTTCCTGCGCGCGCTTCGCGAGCAGCCGGTGGAGCGGCTGCCGGTCTGGTTCATGCGGCAAGCGGGCCGCTATCTTCCGGAATACCGGGAGATTCGCGCCTCGCATGCGTTTCTGGACGTCTGCCGCACGCCGGAACTCGCCGTCGAGGTGACGCTGCAGCCCATTCGCCGCTTCGGCGTCGCTGCGGCGATCCTCTTCAGCGACATCATGGTGCCCTGCCTGCCGGCGGTACCGGGCCTCGACTTCGCGCCCGGCCCCAAGCTGCCCGCACCGGTCACGAGCGCGGAAGGCATCGGCGCGGCGGAGGCGGCCGACGATCTCGACTTCGTCTACGACACGATCCGGGCGCTGCGCAAGAAGCTCGACGTGCCGCTGATCGGCTTCGCCGGCACACCCGCCACCGTCGCGACGTATCTGGTCGAAGGCGGTTCGGCCAAACACTTCACCGCGCTGCGGCGCCTGCTGCACGAGGACCCCAAGCGCGCACAGGGCCTGCTGGACAGCCTCGAGGCGCTCACCCTGCGCTACCTGCTCAACCAGATCGACGCCGGCGCGCAGGCGGTGCAGCTCTTCGACAGCTGGGGTGGCGAGTTTTCCCCGCGCGACTTCGAGACCTTCTGCGCGCCCGGCCTGCGCCGCATGGTGACGGCCCTCAAGGCGCGCGACGTTCCCGTCATCTTCTTCGGGCGCGGTCCGCTGCGCGACGTGGGCGCAACCGCCTACGGCGTGGACTGGACGCAGGATCTCGCCAAGGCGCGCGAACGCTCGCCGGTCCAGGGCAACCTCGACCCGATGCTGCTCTTCAGCGCGCCCGCCACGATCGAGGCGGAGGTGCGCGCGATGGCGGAACCGGTGGCGGGCACCGGCTACGTCGTGAATCTCGGCCACGGCATCCACAAGGACACGCCGATTGCGGGCGTCGAGGCGTTCGTCAAGACGGCGCAGGCCGTTTCCGTCGCATGAAGATCGCGGTTCTCGGGGGAGGCATCGCCGGGCTCGCCGCCGCCTTCCAGCTCCAGAAAGAGCACGAGGTCATCCTCTTCGAGGCGCGCGATCGAACCGGCGGCAACATCGGTACGCGCGAAGTCGATGGCTATCGCATCGAGATGGGCCCCAACGGCTTCTTGGACAACGAACCCGCCACGCTCGAACTGGTCGAGGAGCTGGGCCTCACGCCGCGTCTCGTGCGCGCCCGCGAAACCGCATCGCGCCGCTTCATCTTCCGCGCCGGCAAACTGCGGGAGCTGCCCTCTTCGCCGCTCTCGTTCATGCTGGGCGACTGCCTGCCCCTCGGCGCGCGCCTGCGCGTGCTGCGGGAGCCGTGGACCAAGCCCGCGCCCCCGGGCGACGAGTCGGTGCGCGAGTTCGCCGTGCGCCACCTCGGCGCCGGCGCCGCCGACGTGCTGATCGATGCGTTCGTGACCGGCGTCTTTGCCGGCGACCCCGCACGCCTCTCGCTGCAGTGCGCGTTTCCGAAACTGCGCTCGCTCGAGGCGGAGTACGGGTCGCTGATCAAGGGCTCCAAGGGACGCGGATTCGGTCCCAAGGGCGTCCTGACCTCGTTCGACAACGGACTGCAGGTGCTCATCGACGCGCTGACGGAACGGGTGGACGTGCGCCTCGACAGCCCGGTCGACCGCATCGAACAGGGCGACTTCGACCGCGTAATCTGCACCATACCCGCGCACGCCGCCGCGCCCCTGGTGGACGATCCGCTGGCGGGTCTCCTGGCCGAAATTCCGGGCGCGCCGGTCGTGGTCGCGGCGCTCATGTTCGACGGGTCGATTCCCGTCCCGGACGTGTTCGGCTTTCTCG
>CBDURV010000485.1:0-3712 GCA_965369495.1 uncultured bacterium | reverse complement strand
GCCAGATGCAGAGAACGATCTAAGGGAGATCGCGCGCCACACGACGCGGACCTGGGGTGCTGCCCAGACGCGGAAGTACAAGGCCGCGCTTCTGCGCGGATTCACAGACATCGCGAAAGAGACCGTGCATTCACGGCATCCCCTCCCCCATCGGCCTGAAGTTCGAAGCTGCCGGTGCGAGCACCACTACGTGTTCTCCATCCACGAGGAAGACAAGAAGCCAGTGATCGTTGCTGTGCTTCACGAGAACATGGACCTCATCGGGCGCCTACGCGAACGTCTCGAAGAAGAGTAACGGGCCGCCCGATGTGTGGAGGTACGGCGCCAGGCGCACTTTTTCCGAGTATGCGGCCTCGAAAGAGGACACCGAGTTCCGCGACACCATTGCCACGCGGTGAGCGCGAGTCTCACATGCCGCCGTAGTGCCGCCCACAGCTTGCGTCATTGCTCCTGCGCGCACGGGGTATCCGCTGGCCCCTCTCCCCGCGCCCCTCACCTTCCCCTGCGATGGGTGACAAACGCGCAGCTTCGATCCGCTCAACCGCATCGCGACGAACGCGGACAACGATCTCGCGCACGGCTACGCCGCACTCGGCTTCGACAGCCTGGGATGAAGAGTCCTTAGCGATGATCGGCCACCGGCAGACGCTCTTCTTTACACGCCGCGAGCGGAGAGGAGGGCGGAACAGAAAACCGAATCTACGACAGGAAGCCCAGGGCCAGCCTTGAGATGGAGCCGTGTTCGTGATCTGCGCCGCCCTCCGTCAGCAGCGGAAGGCCGCACTGCAGTGGCGATGAACCCGCACCCGAATATCACGCTCAACCCTGCGGTCATGGGGGGCAAGCCCTGCATCCGCGGCAAGCGTGTGACGGTGGGGACAAGCCTGGGGCTGATGGCGGCCGGCAAGTCGCACGATGCGATCGTGGCCGAGTATCCCTATCTGAACCAGCAGGATCTCCGGGACGCGCTGGTGCGGCGAATTCATGAGTCGCGGCCACGAGGCGGTCCATTGGGGTGCATGTCGGGCAGCACGATGCCCCGGATGACGAGCTGATGGCCTGTGAAGTCCTGTGCCTGAGACGATCTCACGGCCTTCGCCGCGCGTCTCCATCATGGACCTGCGGAGTCCCGTATTCCCCGCCGAATCAGTAGATTCAACCGGGTGTCCGAGGAACCGGGTGCGCTACAGGTCCGGCGTTGTCCCAGCCGATAAGCCATGGAGAACCCGAAAGGACTCCATGAAGAAATCGCATTTGGCCTGCGTTGCGGGCCTCCTCCCTCTGGTGATGGCGCTAGGTTGCAATACACCCCAAAGCCGCATCGACGACAATCCCGAGCTGTTTGCCACCTATCCCTCGGATGTGCAGGCCTCGATCAAGTCAGGTCAGATCCAGCAGGGGTTTGATCAGAACCAGGTGCACATGGCACTCGGCAAGCCGAGCAAGAAGAGTGCGCAGGGCGGGACCGAGTCGTGGACGTACCTGAAGGTCGTCAAGAAGAACGTCACCCAGAAAAAGGACGTCTACAAGTACGAACTTGAGCGTCGGCAGTACGAGGAGAAAAAGGCGAGTGGCCAGTATGCGCTTGAGCCTCAGCTGGAGGAGACTATCCAGTTCAAACGCACGAAGGTGTCCCGGACCGTTCAGTTCGCCGCCGGAAAGGTCAGTGGCTGGAACGATCCGCAGGACGAGTACCTGGACGACTGGCACTCCTAGTCGCCGGATCTAAGTCGGCATCCGGGCGCGTCTGCCCGGATGCCGAATTACTGCATCGTCGCCGCGTGCCTGCTCTCCCCGCGCCCCTCACCTTCGCCGACTCCCACGTGGCACTCCGCGGTTCTGGCAGAGTTACCTAATAGGGTATCGTCCCGAACATGCGACAGCACGCTCACAACGAGGAAGAGCGCCGGCTCCTGCTGAAACAACGAGCGGCGCGCGGGGAGATCGAGTTTGCGCTGTGCGCGGTGGCGCTGCTGCCGGGCGGGCTCTTCACGCTGCTCGTCTTCTGGTTTATCTACCGCGGCTCCGACCTCGCTCGGATGTTCGGCTGTGCGTACGCGCTGATCCTCGTCGGTTTTAGCTGGTTGGTCGCATACCTCGTGGCGGACCTCGGACAGTACGGCGGGTGGATTGTCCTGGGGTTGACCATCGCGTGGGGTGTGACGGCCGCCGTGCTCGCTCTTTCGCCCAACCTGCAGGCGTACCAGGAACTCAAGCGCGATCGCGGGCGTCCGCGCCGCCGTCAGCCGCGCCGGATTCGGTAGCGCTCGTCGGCAGGATTCCGTGCGCCGAACCGCGGGTATCCTGCGGGGGATGATCGATCTCGCGGCAATCGACGGCGCGCTCGTATCCGCCTTGGGGATGCCGCGCTTCGTGGCGGGGCCGGTGCTTGCGTGGCTGGAGTCGAACGTGCCCGAGTCGGATCGGGAGGCGTCTTTCGACGCACTCGTGCGTCAGTGGTTCGTGCGACTGGAGCCCGCTCTCGGGCCCCGCTTCAGCACGATCGAAACGCGCCGCGTGGTGCTGATCAGCGATCTGGAGCCGGACGACGCCGCGCTGCTTTCGGTTTCCGCGGATCTCTCGGCGCAGCGCGTCTGCGGCCTGCTCGGCATCGAGGACGGCGAGCAGGCGATCGTGATCGCGTTTGCCGCGGAAGACGCCTACTACGACTACATCGCCTACCACTATCCCGACGACGGTGAGTTTCCTCGCTCGGGCGGCGTTTGTCTGGGTGAGAACACCGTCATCCATGTCGCCCTTGCGCCCATGCGGGAACTGCTCATGCTCGAGGCGATCGCCGCGCACGAGATCGGCCACGCGTTGCTGGGTGTCGAGCATGCGCCGCTTTGGGTCCAGGAGGGGATCGCGCAGATCTCGGAGGAGCGCATCGTCCCGCCCTTCGACCCACCCGACCCGGAGCAGGCGGCGCGTCTGCGCGCGTTGGTGCGCACCAGCGAGTTCCGGTCGGGCGAGAGTTTCGGTGCGATCGACGATCGCGGGCTGCTCTCGTACGAGGCGGCGCTGCTGCTGCTCAAGACGCTGGTGTTGCGGGACCCGGACTCGTTCCGCGCGTTCGTTCGCGGTGCCGACTACGAGGACGGAGGGGACGCAGCACTGCGCGCCCACTACGGAATCGCATTCGAGGACCTGTTCGGCTAACTCTCTTCCGCGTCCGTAACGAGGCGATACGCGGCGTAGGCCATGCCCGCTGCGGCGAGCAGTGCGACGGCGGCCCAGAAGTTCTGGAGCAGTTCGATCGCGCCGCCGATTGCCGGTAGCACCGCGAAGCAGGCGAGGGTGCGTTGGCGCGTCTTTTCGACCATGCCGGTCCACGTCGCCGGTGCGGTGCCCGCCACCGCGAGCAGCATCACGGCTAGCGAGCCGATGAGCGTGAAGGTGAAGAACCAGCCGCCGGTGGAGCCGAACGTGAAGAGGTGCTTCCAGCCGCTCGCGCCGAGCCAGCCGAGTATGCAGGCGAGCGCCGCCGCCGCCGTGTACTGCTCCCAGCGCGGCTGATCCATGAAGCGCGTGAAGAAGTCGGGGCGTGTCTTTGCCGGTTCGGGACTCTGCCCGCGACCGGGCTCACTCGGCGGGACCGCGTGAAATCGCTTGTGGGCCCGCGTTGTCTCGGGGGCGAGTTCGAGCGGGTCATGGGAATCGGCGGGACCGTGGATCACGCGCACATTGTAGCGGCGCGCCAGCGCGGCGTTTT
>CBDURV010000484.1:0-3746 GCA_965369495.1 uncultured bacterium | reverse complement strand
GCATCGACGGTCGGCTCAGCAGCAGGAACTCATCGAGGCGCGCCACGGTTCGATCCACCTCGTCCAGGATGACCCGGGACGCCTTGCGAACCTCTTCGGGCCCAGCACCATCGCGTGACAGCCGTTCGGCGTAGCCGCGCACGACGCCGAGCGGGTTCCGGGTCTCGTGCGCAAGGCCCGCGCCGAGGCGGCCCAGGTACTCGAGCGCGCCGACCTGCTCGCGCAACTCCACCGAGCGCAGCGTCAACGTGAGCAGCACGGCGAAAGAGATCATGGCCGCCGAGAACGCGAGCCCGGTCAGCAAAAAGCGGCGCAGATCGGTCGCGAGGTTGCGGTCGAGTTCCGCACGCGAAAGCTGCAGCATCAGTTCGCTTTGACCCGGCGGGAACTCGCGCAATGACTCGAACGCGGCAGGCGGTCCGCCCCAACCGCGGCCCGGCCCGGGACCTCGGCGGCGCGGCGGTTCGAACGCCTTGCTGAAGAGCGTCGCGCCGTCTGCTTGACGCGTGCCGGCGGCGGCGATGGTGGCGCCCTTCGAATCGAAGAGCGCGAGCCACTCCGCGCCGACCTGCTCACGCACCTCGTCCAGCGTGGTGACCAGTTCCTTCGGATCGTAGCGACCACCGCGGCACGCGCGGATAGCGGCTCCATCGGCGGCGGCGAGGATCGTGCCTCCGAGGCGATCGTGCTCGGCGCGGTGCTGCTCCCCCCCGGCGCGATAGTCGTTCCACTGCCAAGTCCAGGCGGCGGCGAGGACCACGCCCAGAACGATGAAGAGAACGGGTAGCCAGCCGCGACGCATGGGTTCAAGTGTAGAAAAACTCCGGGGGACGCCAAGGCCCCCCGGAATTCACTCCGTACTTACCCGCCGACCGCCTGAAGGTGGCGGAAGTTGGCCGTTTGGATGCGCTTGAGCTTCTTCTTGATCCCCTCGTCGGGGCAGTCCTTGATGAGGCCCTTGTACATCTCGATGACGTACAGCTCGATTTCGGTGCAGTGCGCATCGGCCTGCTCCACCGACTTGGGAGCCACGATGGCGACCTTCTGCTGCTGCACCGGCTTACCGCCGAACTTGGTGATGGCCGACGTGATCGCCGCGGCGTGGTTCGCCTCGGCATGCGTCAGGTTCGCGAAGCGGCGCACGCCGGGCAGAGCCTTGGCGGCCGCGGCGTAGTAGTCGCGCGCATACAGTTCACTCTCGAGCGCCACCTGCAGACGACTCAGGTATTTGGCAGTCGCGGGCTTGACCGGCTGTGCACCGCCGCCTCCACCTCCGCCGCCACGTCGACCGCCGCGGCCGCGACCGCGCCGGGCCTGCTGGCCGCCTTCGCGACCGCACATGCCGCAGCCCCGCTTCTCGGCGCGCTTGCCCGCACCCCGGTTGCCGCACCGGTCTTTGCTGACCGCGGGCTTGTCGGTTTTCTCGTCCGCCTCCTGGGCGCGAAGGGTGCCGTTGGTCACGGCCAGAGCCGCAGCCAAGGCGAGGATGATCGTCAGATATTTCATTTGCTTACCTCCGGGTTGGATACGCCGGAGCTAGCGCAAGCGAGGTGCCATACCGTCCCCAGAGCATTCAGAGGCGCCGTTTGCGCATCCGCTGCGCAATGCACGCGAAAGGGCGCGCAGAAATTGCGCAGGCTACCGAGGAACGCCGAACGAATAGAGCAGCTCGTTTTGGCGATAGGGTGCGAGCAGAACCATCGTGATGAGCGGAGTCGTGTAGAGCGCGCCCCAGACACGATTCTCCTCCGCCTTCGCGGGAGTGATCCCGGGCGGGGCGATCGCGCGAATGGAACCGTCCGCCTGCTGATTGCCGATCAGGCGCTTTCCATAGAGGGAGAAGAAGCGCTCCGCACCGTCGGCATCCAGGCGGCTGGTCGCCAACGCGACATAGAAGAGGTGCCAAGTCGGCGAACCGTGGCCGGCGCCCGCCTTGTCGGTGTTCTTGAGGAGTTTCGCGAGCACTGGAGCCACGGACTTGTTCTTGCCGAGTCCATTGCTCGGTGCACTGCGGTAGAGGCACTGCAGGTATCCCGCGTTGCGACCCGCCGAAAATGACCCGCGGTTTCCGACGGCGTAGCCCACCTGGCCATCGCTCGTGGCTTTCGCGAGGTAGGCGAGGCCGCGCTTGATGACCGCGTCGTCAACCTTGATGCCCACCTGACGCGCCATGCTCAGACCGTTCATGGCGGTGATCGTCGCCGCCGTCAGATGTGTGTAGCCCAGCATGTTGCGACCACCCGAACCGTGCTGCCAACCGCCGTTGGGTTTGGCGATCCGTTCCAGTGTTCGGCTGCACACTGCGAGCTTCGCCCGAATCTCCTCGATCGAAACGCCAAGCTCGGGGCCGCTCGGGGATTCCGACGCGAGCAGTTGCGCCAGGAACATCGCGCTGAACCCAGCGTTGTGCGTGAGCGAGCAGATGTTGCCGCCGACCGCCTTGTTGATCGCGTCCTGCGCCGGCTTTCGCGTGCCCCCGTGTTTCATCACGAAGGCGAGCGTGCGACGGATCGCCGCGGCGTGGCGACCCTCGGTGCGCGTGCTGCCATTGGCGAGAAACGCGAGGCCCGCAAGCGGGGCGTAGATGATCGGCGCATAGAAGGCGCGGGTCCGCGTCGCTTTGTAGTCGGGGTCCTCCTTCGAGACCTTCGCGAGAAAATCCAGCCCGCGGTTCACGGCAACCGACACGTCGATCTCCCGCAGCGCGACGGTGAACTCGATGGTCTTCTTCGCCCCACCGCGCTTCACCCGAAAACTCAGCCGCACGGAATCGTCACCCGCCTTGCGCGTGCGATCAATGATGGCATTCACCTGCGCATCGCAGGAACCGCGCGCAGCCTGCTCCCCCACCTTCTCGATCCTGTCGCCGACGAGCAGACCGGCCCGCGCCGCCGGAGAATCCTTCGCGACGAAGGCGACCACCGGCGCTTTCGGGCCGACGCGCAGGCCAATCGCCATCGCCGGAGTGAACTCTTCCCCGAGCGCGACCGGCGAGGCGAGCATCACCAAGCCGATCAGGACATTGAACTTCGTCATCTGTTTCCTCACGCTGTATCGTCCTAAAAGCATGCAGCCCAAGCTTATCCAGATCCTCATCGTGGTGGCACTCGTTGTCGGCGCATTCCTCCTCGGTAACGCCCAGCGCGACGAGAACGATGCGCGCCGGCAGGACGGGCGCCAATCAGCGAAAACCGCAGCCCACGTAGACTCCGCAATCGACGCTGACCAAGGCGAGCAGGCAGATCACCCCGCCGATGTCGCGCAATTGCCGGAGAAGAAGCCGGGTGTCACCGCGGCCGCCGCCAAGGCGAAGCTCAAGCCGGGCGAGAAGCTTGGGATCGGCGCGGGCGACAAAGCGGAAGAGCTGTTTCTGGACGACATCAGGTGGGGCAAGATCCAAACCGCGTTTCGGCTGCGCGCCAACCAGCCGGAGAACCAGACGCCGGAAGAGGCCTTGGCGTACAAGCGACTGCGGAGAATCAATGGGATGCAGGCGATGGGAGAGCTCATGCGCATCATCGAAGAGTACGAACTCGACATGAGCCGCCCCAACGTCCGTGGTCGCGGACGCGTGTTCACCCGCATGATCAGTCTTTCGCTTCCCGACTCGCGCCCGGCGCTGACCGCGGAAGAGACGACGATGTTGCTCGACTCATCCGCGACCTATGCGGCGGAAGAAGAGCGCGTCGAGGCGATGGCGGAAGCGACGCTGGTGATGCGCGGCGCCGCACTCAAGCAGGCCGACC
>CBDURV010000483.1:0-3756 GCA_965369495.1 uncultured bacterium | reverse complement strand
CCACTATCGCATCGAGCGCGAGGGCGGACGCCTCTTCCGCATCTGGTCAAACGGTCCCGATGCCGAGCCCGACACCGACGACGACATCTGCTACGAACCGCTGGATGAGGCCAATCGATAGCGCAACAACTCCGACCACCACTCCCGCGGTCGGCTTTGGGCGTTGGGCCTTGAGCTTTGGGATTCGAACTCGGAGACCCAGAGCCCAGAGCTCAAAGCCCTAAGCCGATGCCGTTGGTGGCTCGCTAGGTTGCGAGCACTTCCTCCAGCGCATCGACGGCGAGATCGAGTTCTGCTTTCTGGATCGTCAGCGGCGGTGCGAAGCGGAGCGTGTGGGTGTGCGTCTCCTTGGCGAGTACGCCGCGCTCGCGCAGCGCTTCGCTGTACTTGCGCGCGCCACCGGCCTCGGGGTGCAACTCGATGCCCGCCCACAGGCCGCGGCAGCGCACTTCCTTGATCTTGTCGTTCTTGATCGCGCGCAGGCGTTCGCCGAGGTAGTCGCCCAGCAGCGCCGCGTTCTCGACCAGGTTTTCGTCTTCGAGCACGTCCAGCGCGGCTTCGGCCACGGCACACGCCAGCGGGTTGCCGCCGTAGGTGCTGCCGTGCGAGCCGGGATCGAACACGTCCATGACCGCGTCGTCGGCGAGGAAGGCGGAGACGGGGTAGAGGCCGCCCGAGAGTGCCTTGCCGATGCAGACGCCGTCGGCACGGATGCCCGCCTGCGTGTGCGCGAAGAAGCTGCCGGTGCGCCCAAGGCCGCTCTGGATCTCGTCACAGATGAGCAGCATGTTGTTTTCGTCGCATAGCTGGCGCAGGCCGCGCAGGAATCCATCGGGCGGGATGATCACGCCACCTTCGCCCTGGATCGGCTCGACCAGAATCGCGACGGTGTTGGGCGTGAGTGCGGCGCGGGTCGCGTCGAGGTCGCCATAGGCCGCGATGTCGAAGCCGGGCGTGTAGGGCCCGTAGCCGGCGCGCGCGCCTTCGTCGGTCGAAAAACTCACAATGGTCGTCGTGCGGCCGTGGAAGTTGCCGTCGTAAACGAGGATGCGCGCCTCGTTCTCGGCGATTCCCTTCTCGCGGTAGCCCCAGCGGCGCATCGCCTTGATGGCCGTCTCGACCGCTTCCGCGCCGGTGTTCATCATGAGCACCTTCTCGTAGCCCGACACGTCCGCGAGTTTTTGGCAGAAGGGGCCGAAGCGGTTGTTGCGGAAGGCGCGCGAGGTGAGCGCGAGTCGGCCCGCCTGCTCCACCATTGCCTCGACGATGCGCGGATGGTTGTGGCCCTGGTTGACGGCGCCGTAGGCCGCGAGGAAGTCGAGGTACTTCTTGCCCTCCACATCCCAGACCCAGACCCCCTCGGCGCGCTCAATCACCACGTCGAGCGGGTGGTAGTTGTGCGCGCTGTAGCGGTCTTCGAGATTCAAAAAGTGCTGGGTCGTGGATTCGGTGGCGGACATGGGATCATTATGAATCGAATTCGGGCACAACGGCAACAACTCAGCA
Organism: uncultured bacterium; assembly: GCA_965369495.1. Taxonomy (GTDB): domain Bacteria; phylum Planctomycetota; class PLA2; order PLA2; family PLA2; genus JBCDBY01. Next base: position 2,250 of record CBDURV010000483.1, on the reverse strand, counting down.
TGGATGCCACCACCCTTCTCCAGCACCGCGATTTCATGCTGCGGGTCGCGCGCGCCATGCTGCGTGACGAGGCGGATGTCGAAGACGTCGTGCAGGAGAGCTACGTCGCGGCACTGCAGAGCGCGCCGCCGCGGACCGGGCGCGTTCGGCCGTGGCTGGGCGGCATCACCCGCAACCTCGCGCGCAACCTGAAGCGCAGCGAGGGTCGCAGGCGCGCGCGCGAGCAGCGGGTCGCGCGCCCCGAGGGGGTCGAGGGGACCGCCGACCGCCTGCGCTGGCAGCAGCGCGTCGTCGAGGCGGTGCTGGCCCTCGACGCCCCCTACCGCGACGTGATCCTGCTGCGCTTTTATGAGGAACTGCCGCCGCGCGAGGTGGCCGCGCGCCTCGACCTGCCGGTCAACACCGTGCGCACCCAAACGCGCCGCGCCATCGAACAATTGCGGGGTGTGTTCGACCGCAAGTACGGCGGGCGCGCGGCGTGGTCGGCGGCGATTGGCAGCCTGTTTTTTGCGAAGGCGGCGAGCGCATCGAAGCTGCTGGTGGCGGTCTTGCTGCTGGCGGTGACCGGTGTGACCGGCGCGCTTTGGCACTCCAGCAGACGCGAGGAGAGCGTGCCGACACGGCGCGACGAGGCCGCGGCGATCGACACGCGTGACGAATCGAGGTCCACCGAGCACCCCAAGACCGCGACCGAGTCGGCGACGCGGAAACGACCGACGCACTATCGCGGCCGCATATTCCCCTTCGGCGATGGAGTCGATACGCCGCTGGCGGGGGCGACGGTTCACCTCCAGAAGTTCAGTGATCCCTGGCGCCATCCTGTTCGTTATGGATGGCTGGCGACAACCACAACTGATGCCGAAGGGCGTTTCAGCATCCCGTGGAAACCCGACTGGAAATTCGACAACGACAAGGACCGCAGCGGGTTCCTGCTCTACGTCGTGCATGAACGGCGCTGGAGCGATCCGATCTACGCCGACCCGGACGGCTTCGCGGGCGGCGGCGGATTCGTAGCGCGCGTGGAGATGCAGGACAACCCGCGCTTCGAGTTCGCCAATGGATTCGGCGGCAGCGGCATCGCGGGCGCGCGCGTGACGCTCTTCGAGGCGCCGCAACCCGGCACCATCGAACTCGGCCCGGAGATGGGCAGCGCCACCACCGACTCGAAGGGCTACGCGCGCCCGGAATGGCCCTCGTGGTGCTCGAAAGCGGTCATTCGCGTGCAGCGCCCCAACGGTGATTCGCTGCAATGGAGCATGGAGCTTCAGCAGGCGCGCGGCTACGACCCATACGATATCTCTCTCGGGGCCGACGACGTCGCGACGGTGCGCATGAAGGTGGTTGAGCGAAACGGGAGCCCGGCAGCCGGTGTGCGCGTGGCGGTCCGAGGGAATTGGGCGCCAGACGGGATCACCGGGGGGCCCTATGTTCGCGTGGCGCTGGGCGCGGAGCGTGTGCCGCTGGTGGGCGTAACCGATCGCGATGGGGTCGCGACATTCCGGTTCCCCGCCGACCGCGCGCGTCAGGGGATCTATCTGCCATACAGAATGACCGCCTACCGCGAGCAGGACGGCTTGCCGCAACTCATCGAGTGGATCCCCGATCAGAGCACCGAGCAGGAGGTGCTGGGCGCACGCACGGGCAACACCCTGCCGCTGCTGCAGTTCGGCGTGACCGGACGCAGGCGCGGTTTTTTTGCCGTACGCAGCCACGACCCGTTCATCGAACTCGAGGTCTATTGGCGGAGAGGCGATGGCGGCCTGCGTTCCCTTGGCGTCCGGCGCGAGTTCCGCATCGATCAATTTTCCTTTTGCAGACTCGTCAACGGCGGACTGGGTCCGCTGCGCGGGCGCGGCGAAGTGGGATTTATCACGCGCAACCGCGACCGTATCGCCTGGGCGCGCCTCGACGAAGCGCAATTGGCAAGCTGCCTGAGCGGCGAATCGGTGGTCGAACCGTGCAGTGTGCAGCCGCCGATGCAGTTCACCCTGCGCGTTCCGGAGGGCCATCCCGCGAACAAGGTCGTGCTGGAGGCGATTGGCGTGCCTTACGTCATGGGCGGCGGAGTATTGCCCGGAAGCGAGCAGACGCTCGTGCTGCCCGCCATCCCGGGCAAGTGGCGCATTCGATTCGGCCGGGATCTGAAGCAGAGCGTCATCTTCGATCCGCGCAAGGACTCCCCCTTCACGCTGCCGCTCCCGCGCGATTGATCCACGCTTAATCCATGGCGCATACCTGCTTGCGGTTGGC
>CBDURV010000482.1:0-3761 GCA_965369495.1 uncultured bacterium | reverse complement strand
GCGGCGCTCATGTTCGACGGGTCGATTCCCGTCCCGGACGTGTTCGGCTTTCTCGTGCCGCGCGGCCAGGGGCTGCGCATTCTTGGCGCGCTCTACGACTCGTCGATTTTCCCCGGCCGCGCGCCGGAGGGGTCGCGACTCGTGCGCGTGCTGCTGGGCGGGCGCCGCGATGCCGGCCTGATCGATCTGAGCGACGAGGAGATTCTGGCGGTGGCGCTGCTCGACCTGGAGCGCGCGTGGGGGCACGTCCCCGCACCCGCCGACCATCACATCGTTCGCTGGCCGAAGGGGATCCCGCAGTACGAGGTGGGCCACGCGGAGCGCATGATCGCCATCGACGCCGCGACCCCGGACTGGCTGCGTTTGACCGGATCGAGCTATCGCGGCGTTTCCATCAACGGCTGCCTCGCCGAAGCGCAAACCGGCTTACACTTGTAGCCATGCGAACTTGGTGGCTCGTCCTCCTGCTGGCAGGACTGATCTCGGCCCAGGCAGACGGCCCCGCGAAAAAGAGGCGCGCACCGACGGTATTCGATACGCCGCCGCCGGGTACGTGGGGTGGCCCGGGCGTGCGCGCCCGCTACGCCGAGTCGCTGGCGCGCGCCAAGCTGGCCCTTACACGCAACCTCGGCGACGCGGACGCCCTTGAACGGACCCTCGAACTCGGCCAGCAGCTCGGCCAGACGCGGCTGCTGCTCGAAATCGCGCGCGCGGCGTACAAGGCGGAAGGCATCGACGACGCGGCGCGTCTGCGCAACCGCGGCATCCTCGGCATCTGCCTCGTGGAAAAGGCCAACTCCATGGGCTCCCGCGGCATCGTCTGGCGCTTCGGCGCCAACGGCGCGGTGCTGGAGTCGGGTCGCACGGTCTCGGACGAGCAGAAGAAAATCTTCAACGAGGCGATCGAGCACCTGCGCGCCGCGGCCAAACGCGACCAGTCGCGGCCCGCTCTCCGTTACGCGCTGGCGGAAGCGCTCGAAGCGCTCGCGGCGGGCGGCAAGAGTGTCGAGGCGGACAGGTTGCGCGAGCAGGCCGACGTGCTGGCCGCGCGCACCGGAGCCTCGTCGGTCGCCATCGGTCCGTACGCCGAGCAGGCGGAAACGCTCATCGAGCAAGCGATGGAGGCCGAGCAGAAGCAGGAGTCCCCGGACCACGTGCGGGCGCTCGAACTGCGCAAGCAGGCGCTCGTGCTCAGCTTCTGCCGCGACACGATTCCCTTCGACTACGCCGTCTCTCTCTACGGTCCGGTTTCGTTGCTGGCGGATCGCTCGCTGGTCGTCGACTTCCTCACGCGCACGTTCACCAACAGCAAGGGCGAGACCGGCGTGGTCGCCCCCAAATATCACGGAGCCGGCTACGCGCGGCAGATCGCGCTGATCGAGGCGCTCGGCAAGGAGCAGTCGAGCGGCGCCGACGCGGTGCTGCTCGCGCTCGTGCGCGGGGCCAAGGTCACGGGCTATTCGATCCACCAACGAGCGCAATCCACGCTCGCCGCGCAGCACCACAAGTCGGCGCACGCCGGATTGCCGCTGCTGCTGGCCAAGGCACTCTATGCTCAGGAGACGGATCGATTCCCGGCGCAGGGACAGCGCATGCTGATCGATCTCGCGGTCAGCATGCAGGTCAACCAGGCGGCGCCCGTGCTCGCCGCAGCCTTGCCGCGCGACGTCGATCTGCGCTGGCCGCGCGGCATCGCGCTCGCGCTCGGCCGACTGGGCACGGCGGAAGACGCCGACGCGCTGCTCAAGATCGCGAACGACACGCGGCGCGACATCTATTTCCGGCGCGCGGCGGCGCGTGGTGCGGTGCTACTGGCGCCGGAGCGAGCCATGGAGCTGAAGGACGCCGCGGACCTTGCGATCGCCATCGCGGCGGCGCGTTTCGAGCTCGCCCCCGACGACGACAGCCGCGGGCGCATTCTCAACGGCCTCGAGGAGGATCTCGAAATCGACGAGGCGGCCCGCTACTGCGCGGAACTCGGCATCGTCGAGGCGCGACCGGCGCTCGAGAAGTTCCTGCGCACGTACGGCGAAAAGCGCGACCATGCCGCGCGCCTGGTCGTCGAGGCGGCGCTGCGGAAACTCAGCGCGGCACACTGAAGTCTTCGTCGAAGTACGCGCAGCAGCCGACCCAGCCCTGGGCGCGGTAGGTGCCGTTGCCGCGGAAATCGATATCGAGCTCAAACACATCCACCACGTCGGGGTCGTCGATCTCGCCCGCCCCGTCACCGAAGCCGTCGATCAGTTCGTTGGGCAAGCCCGGCGCGCGCACACGCGTCGTGAGGCGGCAGAACGTCGCACCCAGATAGCAGTCGCCGTCGATGAAGTACTCCACGAAGAACGGCTCGAGCGTCGAGAGGCGCACCGCCGTAAGCGTCGCGGTGAATCCGAGATCCGTCGGACGGCCGCCGATCGTCTCGCCCTCGTAGATCAGCTCGTAGATCAGCTTCACGTCGAGCGCGTCGGACGTGCTCCACTGAAAGGCGAGCGGGAACTCCAACGGCTGCCCGTCCTCCACGATGGAGAGGCGCACACGGCCGACGCCGGCCCCGAGCCCCAACCGAAAGCCCGCCGGGAGATCGTAGGTAACCGTCCACGAGTTGTTCTGCGATGCATCCTCAGTGATGTCCGCAGGGGACACCGCGTCCCCCAAAAAGGCGTTTTCGCCCGTCTGGAAGACGATTCCCATCAGGTCGTAGACATCCTCGCTCAGGAACTCGGCTTCCAGCTCGTCGAGGCTGTCCTTCGCAAGCTCGGTACAGCCCACCACAAGCAGCAGCGGGACCAGGGAGAGGAGCAGATTTCGCATGTCGGTAGACCCATAGCATCCCCTGTGCCAGCCACGATTGCGTGACAATTGACTGCGAGGTGTCCCGTCGCGGGGCACCCGGAAACCCACGCAGCGTGAATGGGCCAACGGATGTCGATGTAGTTCATGGGAATGAGGAACATCGGATTGATCTGTCTTGTCGCGCTGGCCACCGTGGCTTGTGGGCGCAGCTTTCCGGCCGGCCGCACGCCGACCGAGACCATACGCAGCCTGGAGGGGGCGTTGCGCGACAGCAACTACGCCGCCTGCTACGACCTGCTGACGCCGGAAGCGCAGGCGCAGGTCGATCAATCCACCATCGCCGCGCAACGCGTCTGCGCCGCGATGCCCGAGACGCTGCGCGACAAGCTCGATCTCGACAGCTTCTGCGACGCCTCGCCGCGCGACGCGCTGCAGGAAGCCGCGGACCGCGCCAAGGACGCCGACCCGAGCCTGGAGGAACGCCTCAACGGGTTCCAAATCGCGGTCCTCGACGTGCAGGAGTATGGCGAACGCGCCGTCGTACGCGTCGAGATGATGTGGAGCAACACCAAGAACGAAAAGCAGATCACGCTCGTGCGCCGCAAGACGCGCTGGTACCTCGAAAGCGGACAAGCACTCTCGGGCGTGCCGCTTCCCCGTGCGCCCACCATCGACCGCGCCAGCTTCACCTGAGGCTAAGCAGACCTACGAGGCGTGTCCTCGTCACTCCTTCTTGAGCTTGAGCGAAGCGAGAATCGCCGCGGCGCCCGGGAAGACTTCGTCCCACGCGGTATCCGTCATGATGATGATCGCGGTCCAGCCGTTGTGGCGTACCCAGGCGCCGCGCATGATGCGGTCCTTACCCTGATGCGTGCCCCCGAACGCCGGTCGGCGCGCGCGCAGGAAACGCACTTTTCCCTGCGGCTTGAACTGCGGCGGCGGCGTGTTTTCCGCGTCGTCGCGGCTGCCCT
>CBDURV010000481.1:0-3784 GCA_965369495.1 uncultured bacterium | reverse complement strand
CGCGCGCATTGCGGACCCGATCGATCCACTTTGTCCGCTCGTCCCAGCCATCGACATACTCGCGGCGGTTGCTGACGCGGAAGCTGAAGGCGACGCGTTCGGTGTCCGACTTGCGACTCTGGTAGGTCACGAGGTCGTCGGGGCCGAGGTTGATTTCGATCTTCGCCTTGATGGGCACGTAGCGGATCTGCTGCTGGCCGAGGAAGCTCATGCCGTCAGTCGTGTTCTTGCGGAAGAGGCGCACGCGGCCGTCGGGCAGCGGCGCATCGCCCAACTTGTGGGCGTCGTCGTTCGACCAGAGGAAGAAGCGAACCGGTCGCGCCCCGTACTGGTGGGCGCGCATGCGATAGACGATGTCGAACTTCGTCTTCGCATCGACCGCCTGCATGCGCTTGGACCAACCGTTACGGATCGTCTCCGTGCCGGCGATCGAGAACATGAAGTACTCGCTCAACCCCTCCTTGACGATGTCCTTGGCGGAGTCCGCCTCGCGCTTGGCGGCCTTGCCGAACGACCGGCGGCCTGCTTTTTTCCGCATGTCGGCGAAGCGCGCGCTGCCCGGCTTCGGGGGCGGAATGCCCTGCTGGCGTGCAAGCTGCGCGATCTTCTCGACGAGATTGATCTTGCCGACAATGAGGCGAATGCTCGCGTTATCGTACTCCTCGCCGGAGCGGTTGAAGACGCGCACGTGTCCGGTGAAGTCCATCGACGTCTCATCCGGGTCGGTGATGCCGACGTAGTCCATGGTCCAGGTCAAGCCGCTGGTGAAGTAGCTCACCTCGACCTTGACCTCGCCCTCGAAGGTCGATTCGATGTTCCAGAAGAGATGCTGCGGCTTTTGGCCGGGAAAGACGGTATCGGCCAGTTCGATTTCGTCCCGGTGCTCGAGCGGCCGGAATTCGACGCTGGTCGGGTCAATCAGCGTGCCGGCCCAGGAGAACTGAAGCTGGTTGCTGCCGCGCTTGAGCGTGACGGAGCGTGTCTCCTTTACCAACGTGATGTCGGCGGAGTTGTAGATGGTGAGTTGAACGCCGTCGCGGTTGGGCAGCGTCACGAGATCGACGTTCTTGGCCAGTGCCGTAGTAGCGGGCAGAGCCGCGAGGAGGAGGATAATGGCGAGGGTGCGCATGTCTATCTGATCTTGATGCTGTTCTGTCGCTGGTTGGCCTGGTGGTGCTGGAGCACGACGCAGGGGTACTGGAACTTGGCGCGCGGCGCGACGGTGAAGCTCGCCATGGCCGTGCGGTAGTCGAAGAGCTTCGTTTCGATCTCGGAGCTCAGCTCGATGTCGCCCGCCCAGATGCGGTGCAGTTCGAAGCGGATCGGCTTGTCGCGGTAGTTGCGGATCGTGTCGGTCCAGTGCGAGCGCTCGTCCCAGCCGTTGACGTACTCGCGGCCGTTGGCGGTGCGGTAGCGGAAGTTGAGCCGCTCGGTGCCGGTGCGCCGCGTCTCGTAGACGACGAGGTCGTCGGGGCCGAGGTTGATTTCGATCTTCGCCTTGATGGGCACGTAGCGGATCTGCTGCTGGCCGAGGAAGCTCATGCCGTCAGTCGTGTTCTTGCGGAAGAGGCGCACGCGGCCGTCGGGCAGCGGCGCATCGCCCAACTTGTGGGCGTCGTCGTTCGACCAGAGGAAGAAGCGAACCGGTCGCGCCCCGTACTGGTGGGCGCGCATGCGATAGACGATGTCGAACTTCGTCTTCGCATCGACCGCCTGCATGCGCTTGGACCAACCGTTACGGATCGTCTCCGTGCCGGCGATCGAGAACATGAAGTACTCGCTCAACCCCTCCTTGACGATGTCCTTGGCGGAGTCCGCCTCGCGCTTGGCGGCCTTGCCGAACGACCGGCGGCCTGCTTTTTTCCGCATGTCGGCGAAGCGCGCGCTGCCCGGCTTCGGGGGCGGAATGCCCTGCTGGCGTGCAAGCTGCGCGATCTTCTCGACGAGATTGATCTTGCCGACAATGAGGCGAATGCTCGCGTTATCGTACTCCTCGCCGGAGCGGTTGAAGACGCGCACGTGTCCGGTGAAGTCCATCGACGTCTCATCCGGGTCGGTGATGCCGACGTAGTCCATGGTCCAGGTCAAGCCGCTGGTGAAGTAGCTCACCTCGACCTTGACCTCGCCCTCGAAGGTCGATTCGATGTTCCAGAAGAGATGCTGCGGCTTTTGGCCGGGAAAGACGGTATCGGCCAGTTCGATTTCGTCCCGGTGCTCGAGCGGCCGGAATTCGACGCTGGTCGGGTCAATCAGCGTGCCGGCCCAGGAGAACTGAAGCTGGTTGCTGCCGCGCTTGAGCGTGACGGAGCGTGTCTCCTTGACCAGCGTCAGGTCCTCGGAGTTGTAGATGGTGAGTTGGACGCCGTCGCGCTTGGGCAGCGTCACGAGATCGACGTTCTTGGCCGACGCCGGGATGGCGACCAGCAGAACGACCAGAAGTGCGGTGGGGATTGCGATGCGGTTCATCGTTCTACTTCCAGAGGTTCTTGAGCGTCAGGTGCAGAACGTAGGTGCGCTTCTCGACCTTGGCAGCCTTGTCGGTGGGGCGCGCCGGCAGGTCGATGTGGAGGATCGGCGTGGCGCGTCCGCGCTCGTAGGTGAGGCGGATCTCCTTGCTCGTGTCCGCTCCCGGTTCCCACTGCACGTCGCCCTTCGGATCGGCGCCGTACTGGCGTGCGAGCCGGTTGAGCTGTTCGACGATGTCGAGCGTGGCGGGCTTGTCCTTGAAGTTCTCGCACTCGTAGGTGATGTGGATCTCCTGGTCGAAGAGGTTGCCGCGCACGGCGTGCCGCTTGTTCGACTTGATCTTGCGGCTGCAGACGACGTCGCGCGCATCACCGAGGTAGAGGCGCATGCGTCCGTCGAGCGGCGTCAGCTTGGCCCAGTCCTCGCCGAGGAACGCCTCGCCACCGCGGCCGTCGCGGATGAAGATGCGCGCCTTGCCCGGTTGCATCGGGAAGCTCCCGAGACCGTGCGCCTCGTCGTTGATCAGTTCGTAGTGCATCAACACGCGCGATGCGAACGGCTTGTCGGGATTGAGTTTCCCGTGCGCGTACCAGTCGAAGCTGAAGGTCTTGCGGATCGGCACCCGCGCGAAGCGGTGCAGGAGCATCTTGATGTCGGTCTGGTTATCGACCTGCTTGACGAAGCGCGGGCCGAAGCCGGCCCAGACTCCCGCGTTGCCGAACTCCTCGCCGGAGTAGTTGCGCAGTTGCAGGTAGTTCTTCAGCACGAGGAACTTCTCTTCGTTGTCCGCCAGCGCGCGGTAGCTGAACGATCGCGTGAGGTTGGCGATCAGGTAGCTCACGCGCGCCTTGACCGCGCACGCCTGCTTGGCATGCACTTCCCAGACCAGCGAGTTCTCGCCCGGCGGGTAGGAGACGTTGATCACGTTCACCTCGCCGTCGCGCAGCGGCCGGAACTTGCCGCCTTCGCGGATGGCCAGCGGCCGGAACTGGATCGAGTCCTTGTCGATATGGACGTTGGACCAGGAAAAATCGATGGCGTTGTTGCCGCGCTCCGCCGTCGAGCGCAGGAGCGGCACGATGCGCTCCTCCTCGACGAGGGTGTAGCGTCCGTGGTCGAGTTGGATCTCGATGCGCTCGCGCTTGGGCAACGCGGCCAGCTTCACGCGGGCATCGGCGGGGACGGGGGCTGCAACGAGGGCCGTTGCCAGCAGGAGTCCGATTCGGGTCTTTCTCATCATGGTTTCCTTGGGGGTGTGCCAGTTCAGACGGAGATCGTGGGCGCGAGTTCACAGTCCTACGTCAATCATTTGTCATTG
>CBDURV010000480.1:0-3789 GCA_965369495.1 uncultured bacterium | reverse complement strand
ACCCTGGTAGGCGACAAGGATGCCTTCGTCGAAGTCTGTAAGGCGATCGCCGATGAGGATCCCGAAGTGCGTGCCGCGGTGGCTCGTTACCTCGGCGCGTCGGGCAGGACCGAGGCCAACGAGGTGCTGCGCGGCGCCGTCAAGGCGGAGCAGCGGCCCAACGCGCGCGCCTCGATGCTCTTCGCGCTGCTCGCCCTGGGCGAACTGGACGTCGCCGACGACGTACTGGAAATCTTCGTCAGCGGTGACCAGCTCGAGCGCGAAATCGCGGAGCGCGAGTTGGCGCGGGCGACCGGGCGCAAACTCGCCGCGACGGCGTTGGATTCCGAGGAAAAGCGGAGTGCCGCGGCCGCGGTGTTTCGTCAGGGTTGAGATGGTTACGATGCGGTATCCGGCCTGTCATCGATGCGATACGGTTTCGCGGTCCTACTGCGTTTGGCGCGATATTCTGCAGGAAACCTACTAGGGGAACCCCCATGCAAGCCGTGCAGGTCCGCAATCTCGTCAAAAGCTACGACCGCCGTGTCGTGCTCGAACTCGATGAGTGGAGCGTGGCGGAGCGCGAACGCTTCGTCTTGCTGGGCCCCAGCGGCAGCGGTAAATCGACCCTGCTGCGCATTCTGGCCGGGCTGGTCGAGCCGACTGGCGGCGAGGTGCTGCTGGGGGGCAAGAATGTCTCAGGCGTGCCGCCCCACGAGCGGGGCATCGGTTTCGTCTTTCAGGGGTTGGCGCTTTGGCCGCACCTGAGCGTACGCGGCAACATCGCCCTCGGATTGGAGCGCGCCGTCCCGGACGCTGCCGAACGCCGCCGCCGCATCGATGCGATCGCCGAGGAGTTACATATCGCGCGCTTTTTGGCCAGCAAGCCGGGTCAGTTGAGCGGCGGCGAGCGTCAACGCGTTGCGCTCGCGCGGGCGCTGGTGCGACGACCGCGCCTGCTGCTGCTCGACGAGCCCTTTAGCGATCTCGACGCGCGCCTGCGCCGCGAAATGGCGCGCCTCGTTATCGACCTGCACGACCGTCACGAAATGACGACCATTCTGATTACCCATGACCGCACCGATGCGTACCTGCTGGCGGATCGCATCGGCGTCCTGCGCGACGGGCGCCTCGTCGCCATCGGCTCGCCCGACGAACTGGTCGCCCAGCCCGGCAGCGCCTTCGCGGCGGAGTTCCTCGGGGATGCTTCGCTTCTGCGCGGGGAAGCCAAAGGTGCGGCGACGGTCGATACCGATCTCGGACCGCTGGCGCTTGCGAGCGAAGCGACGGGGCCGGTCCTGGTCGCGCTGCGGCCCGATGAGATTCGTCTCGGCAGCGGCCCGATTACGGGTCGCGTCGTCGGCTGCGAGTTCGCGGGCGGCCCGTGGCACTGCCGTATCGCCGTCGGTGATTCCGTCGTGACCGCATTGCACGACCGCGCGCTGGCGATCGGGGATGAGGTCGCACTCACGCCGCCTTCCACACCGCGCGCCCTGGTCGAGGAGGACCGTCGATGAGCTTTGCCCTGCGGATGGTACTGGTCGCCGTGATGGTGGTGGGCGCTGCGCTGTTCCTGATGTCGCTCCGGACCGAACCGATTGAGACGGGCGGCGAGTCGAATGGGGAGCAACCGGCCGCGGCCGTCTTCGTGGCGACGGGACCGCCCGCCAAGAAGGGCATTCTCGATTCCGACGAGAACTGCAAGGAGTGTCACGAGGAGATCTGGAACGAGTGGCAGACTGACCGTCACTCCAAGGCGTGGGTGGGCAAGCTCTACACGGAGCTGTCGAAAAACCACAGCGACCCCAACTGCTTTTCGTGCCACGCGCCGCGTCCGATTCTCGAGACGGGGCTCAACTCGCCGGCGGAGTCGCGGGGCGAGGACCGCGAGTCGGGGATCGGCTGTCTCTCCTGCCACAAACGCGGCAATCACGTCGCGGGGCCGAGCAAGAACCACGGCCGGGTCGGCGATCGCGACCCCGCCTGCGGCCCCACGTTCGATTCCCAGTTGGCGCGTAGCGGCGCGCAGAAGCAGACCGCGGACTTCTGCGGTGTCTGCCACAACCTGCACGGAACCTGCGATGAGTTCCTGGGCTCGAAGTACGCGCGCGACGGCGAAACGTGTCTCTCCTGCCATATGGAACAGGTCATCGCACCGGCCGTCACCGGCGGTCCTCCCAAGGCGCGCCTGTCGCACCGATGGGAGGGCGCCCATTCCAAGCGCATGCTGCAGCGCGCGTTGCGCCTCGAGGCGTCGCGCGACGGCAACCGGATTCGGGCGCGCGTGACGAACGCGGGCGCGGGCCACAAGGTGCCGACCGACGCACGGCATCGCGGCATCTACCTGCGCGTCGCGTTTTTCGATGCCTACGACCAGCCCGTGCGCGTTACCACGATGGATCCGCTCACGCGCCGCAACGTGACCGATCTCGAGGTCAACATGGACGTCATTCGGCTCTTCTACCGGCACGAGCAGCGCGACCCGACGCAGATCGATCCCGCCGGCACGCTGGGCAAGAACAACTGGCGCGACAGCGAGTTCGAAATCCCCGAGGCGGCGCGCGGCGGACGCGTGCGCCTGCGCCTCTACTACCTGCTCAACTGGGCGTGGCCGATGCGCAAGGGCGTGCTCGTGCAGGCAACCGAGATTTCCCTGAAGGAGTAATGCGATGACGCTGGCACTCCTACTCCTCATGCTCTCGGGTGATCTCGTCGCGGCCGAGCAGGCGCTCGCGGACGGCGACCCGGCGCGCGCGATCGAACTGCTGGGCGATCTGGCCGACGCGGAGGACGCCGACGTGCGGGCTCTGCTTGTGCTGGGCAACGCCTACAACGCGCAGCGCGAGTACGAGGCGGCGGTCGAACCGCTGCTGCGCGCCATCGAGAAGAGCCCCAAGGACAAATCGGTTGCGCGCGCCGCGGCGTGGGCGTGCTGGGGCGCATCGCGTTCGGGTGGTTCGTTCGCGCGTGCCTATCTGGAAGACGGGCTGCGCTATGCGCGGCTGGCCGGCGATGCGCGCATGGTCGCCGCGATCCTTTACGACCTGGGCAACTACGCCGAGGCGCTGACCGCCTATCGTGCGCTCGAGGACGATGCCAAAACGCGTCTCGACGACCGCACCCGCATCGCCCACTGCCTCGCGGCGCTGGGCAAGGCGGACGAAGCGCGCGCCGCCTATGGCATCGTGCTGGACGAGGCGATTCGCCAAGACAATCTCGCCAGCGCGTTTCGCAACGCGTTCCGCGCCAAGCGCACGGGGCAGCTGCTCGCCTGGCTGGACAAGCGCATCGCGGCGGATCCGGAAAACGTCGAGTTGCGGCTGCATCGCGGCTACGCGCGAGAGGGCCTCGGCATGTGGCGGGAGACGGCGGAGGATCTGCGCGTGGCGCTGCGTCTCGCGCCGACTCATGCCGGCGCGCGGCGGCGCCTTGCGCGCGCGCTGGTCTACTACGGCACGCGCGAGCAGCAACCCGAGGCGGTTGTCGAGGCGGAGCAGCACGCGCGCGCCGCGCTCAAGGAGGATCCCGCCGACACGATGGCGTGGGACACGGTGCGTTGGATCGCCGGGTGGGCGTGGGCCAATCGCGATGTCGAGAAGTCCTTCGCGCTGCTCACCCTGCTGCATGACCTCGATCCGGAAGCGCGCGACACCGCGCTCAACTTCTGCGCGATGGCACGCCGCCTCGGTCACTACAAGCAGGCGGAACGCGCGTTCCTCGTGCTGGTCGAAGTGGACGACGAGGACAACGACGTGATCAATGACTTCGCCATCCTCAAGGACGGCATGGGCGAAGAGTCGGAAGCGATTC
>CBDURV010000479.1:0-3798 GCA_965369495.1 uncultured bacterium | reverse complement strand
CATCATCAAATCCGGCGCCTGTCCCGCCATGCGCGTACAGGGACGGATCAAGTTCGTCTCCGAGACGCAGGTGCCGGCCGCCTTTGCCGATGCGCTCGCGGGTGAGGTGATTCCGGACCAGTTGCTGCCGCGCTTCAAGCTCGAAGGCGAGGTTGACTGCTCCTACGCCGTCGACGGCGTGGGTCGCTTCCGCGCCAACATCTTCCGGCAGCAGGGCCAACTCGCGCTGGTCTTCCGCCACATCGTCGACAACGTGCCGTCGATGAAGGACCTGCACCTGCCCTACGAACAGCTCAAGGCGCTGGCATCGCTGCGCCGCGGTCTGGTTCTTGTCACCGGCACGACCGGTTCGGGCAAGAGCACGACGCTGGCCACGATGGTGGAGCACATGAACCTCCACTTCGCGCGCCACATCGTGACGATCGAGGATCCGATCGAGTACGTCTTCCAGGACCGGAAGTCGATGATCAATCAGCGCGAGATCGGTTTCGACACCAGCGACTACCTCTCCGCGATGCGCCACGTCGTGCGCCAGACGCCCGACGTTATCTTCCTGGGCGAAATGCGCGACGAGGAGACCGTGACGGCCGCGCTCTCCGCCGCGGAAACGGGCCATCTCGTGATTTCCACCCTGCACACCGTCAACGCGGTGCAGGCCGTGGACCGCGTGCTCGGCTTCTTCCCGCCGCATCAGCACGACCAGATCCGTCTCCAGCTTTCGCTGGTATTGGAGGGCGTCATCGCCCAGCGCCTGCTCCCGCGCAAGAACCACGAGACTCGCGTACCCGCGGTCGAGATCCTGCTTGCGACGCCGACCATCCGCGAGCTCATCTACCAGGGCCGGACGCTGGAGCTGACCAAGGCGATCTACGATGGCCACACCTACTACGGGACGCAGACTTTCCAGCAGTCGCTGGTCAAGCTCTACAACGAGGGGCTGATCTCCTACGAGGACGCGATGGCGTCGGCCGACAACCCCGACGAGCTCAAACTGGAGCTGCGTGGCATCACCAAGGGTGCGGCCGCCAACTCGACCTTCTAAAGAGGGCTAAACGCTCAACGCTTTGCGCTCTACGCCGCGACCAGAGCGGCGCCCAACCGAGCCCCCTCCGCAACCCGCTCGCACGAAGACTGCCTGGTAGGGGCGTCAAGCGTAGAGCGTCCAGCGTTGAGCTTCTGTGGAACTTGGGGGCTCGCCCTTTTTAGTGGAATTCCGACCGCTTCGTTCCCGTCTAAGCGGTAGCCCGGGGATATACTCCGGCAGGAAATCTTATGTCGGTCGGTTCGCTCAAACGCCTCCTCATTTTCGTCAATCTGGCCGCCGTGCTCGGGCTTAGCGGAACAGCATTCGGGTTCTGGAATCACCGGCGAACGCTCGCCGAACAACGCAAGTGGCCGGATTTCACGATCGCGGCGGTGCGCGGAGCGGGCGCGAGCGATGTCGGGAAGATCAAGAATCTCAACCTCACTCTGGGCAAGTTCCCCGAGGAGAAAAAGCCCACCGCGGCGGTCGAGGAGAAAAAGCCGACCGAAGAGATCCTGAGCGTCATTGCACGCAAGGGCGAGATCATCGGCGCGGTCGTCTTCTATCCGCCCTACGACAATGCGAGTGGGTTCAAACCGTCCATCTCGTTCAAGCTCAAGGCGGGCGGAGACATCGTGACCATCGCCATGGGCGAAGCGCTCGAAACGCGTGATCATCCCGATCTGGGCAAGGCGTTTCAGATTCCGAAGCTCTACCTGTTCGCGGGCTGCGAGCGGGACCCGAAGGACTCGAACGTCACCTACTTCCTCTTCGACATGACGCTCGACGGGAGCAACATCCAGAAGGTGAAGTGGCAGGGCGACGTCGAGGCGAAGTCGCTTGCCTTCGACTCCGGCTCGGGGGACGTGGCGCACGAGTCCGTCTCCGGCATTGATTTCGTGATCGCGTCGGAACGGGAGATCGAAAAACTCGCCGCCGATCGCGCCGCGGCGCGCAAGGCCGCCGCCGAGAGGGCCAAGGCGATTCGCCCGGTCGAAACCGAACCCACCGAGATCAAGCAGCCGGTGGTGATGGAACCCGGCGGTGTCCCCGGCTCGTTGGGCGACGAAGAGAACGGTACGTGGCAGGCCTCCGAGGAGGGCAGCCGCTACATGAAGGACAACTGGGAAAAGGGCGTGGAGGAGCTGCGTACGAGCACCTACCGCGATCCCAAGACCGGCCGGGCTTCCGGCGTCCTCGTCAAACGGTTGCGACCCGGTTCGATCGCCAACAAGCTCGGAATCCGCGCCGACGACGTGATCCTCTCCATCAACGGACGCCGCGTGACCAAGAAGTCCCAGGCCATTTCGATCGTGCGCGACGAGATCGACAAGAAGAAGCGCAACGTCCTCGTGGTGAAGATCCTTCGCAACGGCAAGGAGATCGAAAAGAAGTACGACGCACGCAATCCGGAGACGCGCCGCGCGGCGAAGGACACCTTCCGCAAGTACCGCTAGCGTTTCTGGCACATGTTGCTGGCACATCCGCTTCGCGGATGTAGCGTGCTTCGCAGATGTAGCGGCGTCGTTGGGTGGTGCGAAGGTCCAGGAAGAATTCACAATGCGTGAATTGATCGCTTTTGACATCGGCAACGGTTCGATCAAGTGGGGGCGTTTCGTCGGCGGGGAGCGTGTTGAGGCGGGGCGTCTTGAGCATGATGCGCTGCCGGATGTGTTTGCTGCCGACATCCCCTTGGCTGCCGTTTCGGTCAATCCCGCCGTGGCGGAACGATGGAGCGCCGCGCGACCCTCGCTCAAGCTGCTGGGGCGCGACCTGCCGCTGCCGCTGCCGGTTGCCTACGACCCGCCGGAAGACTGCGGCGACGATCGCGTCGCGACGGCGGCGGGCGCGCTGCACTGGGTGCCCGACGACGACGCCGTGCTGGTCCTCGACGCGGGCACCTGCCTCGTGGCGACCTTCGCGACGCGGGCGGACGGCGTGCTGGGCGGAGCCATTCTTCCCGGTCGCGATTTGATGGCGCGCGCGCTGCATGAGGGCACGGCGGCGCTGCCGCTGGTGGACGTGCGGGCGCCCCGATCCGCCATCGGGAGCTCCACCCGGGAGTCGATCCGCGTGGGCATCGACGCCGCCTTGACGGGCGCGGCGCGCGAACTGATCGCCCGCGTCCGCGAGCACCTGGGCACGGACGTTCCGGTGCTTTCCACCGGAACAGGGGGAGCGGCGCTGGCGGAGCGGATCCCGGAAATCCACTCCTGCCATCCCCACCTGACCCTCTGGGGGGTATATCTCGCGGCGCAGGCGGCGGGAATCTGAACCGGCCTGGCGCGATTCTCCCCGCGCGGTTTCGCACGCGCCCCGCCGATCTTCGTGTAGCACTTCCGCACGGGCACCTTGGAGAGGGGCCGGGACTAGCTCGTAAGTCGTTTCTTCGCAACGCCTTAGGGGGGCGCGGGGGCATGGAGGATTTTCCGGGTCGATCGGCACCCGGATTGCGTCAGTGTGCTTCGTTGATTTGTATTCAAACAGAGCCTCGAGACGGAACGGGATCGCTTCCGATCGCCTGTTTACAGGCAGGATGCGGTTTTATAACTTCCCGTCTTCGCGAACCGCGCCATGGGGGCACATGGAGCGGAGCTCGGGGCAATTTTTGCCTAACCGGTTCGAGCAAGGAGTGGTGATGACACGACCTTGGGTCATTTTTAGGTCGATGCGCGTCTTTATGGGACGTGGATCAGGTTCAGCTGGCAGCGTTGGATCGATGGCACTGACAGTGCTATTGGCGCTGTTTGCGGTCTCATGCGGCGCCGGGAATA
>CBDURV010000478.1:0-3804 GCA_965369495.1 uncultured bacterium | reverse complement strand
CGCGCATGGAGCAAAGCGGCATCGCGCGCTTTTTCGGGGCCGACGCGCCGCTGACACGAAGCGTCAAAACGCGCATCGGACACGCCGGTGCGGCCGCTTCGTTCGCCTCCCTTGCGCGCGCGGTTCTGGCACTCGATCAGGAGGTCGTGCCCGCCGGTCCGCGGGAACCCGCGCGGCACTGGCTGCGCGACCGCATCGACGGACCGCGGCGCCTCGGGCTCAGCGCCATCGGCATCGATGGCGGTTGCGGCCACGTGATTCTCGAGGAGCACGAAGCGAGCAAGCGCACACGTGAGGAAACGCGGCGTCAGCCGCTCGGTGCGCGTGGCGAAGCGCTGTTCGTCGTGGCCGGCATGGATGCGAAGGCGTGGGCACATGCGGCGGACGATCTGCGCACGCAGCTGGAGGCGGCCCCCGCAGCCCCCATAGAAACGCTCGCGCGGAGTTGGTTTGCCCGGCGCGCCCCGAGTTTCGACGCAGCCATCGTCACCGCACTGGTCGCACGCCACGCCAACGATGCGATCGCACTGCTCGACGAAGCTGCCGCGCGAATCGGTGGCGGCCCGGCCACGTCGCGTCGTGTGTTTTTT
This sequence comes from uncultured bacterium, assembly GCA_965369495.1. Taxonomy (GTDB): domain Bacteria; phylum Planctomycetota; class PLA2; order PLA2; family PLA2; genus JBCDBY01. Next base: position 3,214 of record CBDURV010000478.1, on the reverse strand, counting down.
CGCAGCGAACCGCTCGGGCAAGCAGCGCGCGTCGCATTCGTCTTTCCCGGCTCCGGCAACCAGTACGCGGGCATGGGTCGCGACCTCGCCGCGCAGTGGCCGGACGTCGTTCGCGCACAGGACATCGCAAACGAACGCCTTGCCAGCCAACTGCGCCCGGATTACTTCTGGGGCGAACGGGTCGAGACGGATGCGCTCGCCTGCATTCAAGGCCAAGTCGCGCTGGGAACGCTCTGCTCGGATCTCGTGCGGCGCTTCGGCGTGGAGCCGCAGGCGGTGCTGGGCTACAGCCTCGGCCAGACCGCCGGCTACTTCTCGATGGGTGTCTGGCGCAACCGCGAGACCATGCTGCGCCGGCTTTGCGAGACCGAGTTGTTCCGCCACGAGCTGGTCGGACGGTGCGACGCGGTGCGCGCGCAATGGAAGCTGTCCGACGAGGAGAGCGTCGATTGGTGCGTCGGCGTGGTCGACCGGCCGGCCGACGATGTGCGCCGCGTCCTCGAGACGATCGACCGCGCGTATCTGCTCATCGTCAACACTCCGCATGAGTGCGTGGTTGGCGGCGACCGGTCGGCGGTGCAGCGGGCGGTCACCGCACTCGACGCGACGATGCACGAGATCCACGGCGTAAGCACCGTCCACTGCGACGTCGTCGAACCGGTCGCGGACGCGTACCGCGCGTTGCACGTCTTCCCGGTGACGCCGCCGGACGATGTGGTCTTCTACAGCGCGGCCTCTGCGGCGCCCCTCGACCTGACCACGGACAACTGCGCGCAGAGCGTGCTCGACCAGGCGCTCCACGGCTTCGACTTCGTCAAGCAGGTCGAGGACGCGTACGCGCGCGGCATGAGGATCTTCGTCGAGATGGGTCCGGGCGCATCGTGTACGCGCATGATCGGCGAGATCCTGGGCGATCGCCCGCATCTCGCCACGCCCGTCTGCCATGGCGAGCGCGACGAGACCGGTACGCTGCTGCGCGCGCTCGGACGCCTCATCGCCGAACACGTTCCGGTCGATCTGACTCCGCTCTACGGGATCGACGCGATCGAGACCGCGGTACCCGACGGCCCGGCGATCGAGATTCCCATCGGTGGTGCACCGTTCAAGCGCGTCGCAACCCCGGCGCCCGCTCGCGCGATTCCGGAACTCGCGCAAGCGGAGGCGGCCTTTGCAGCGCGCGCCGACGCGCACGCCACGTATCTGCAATACACACAGCAGGCGAGCGCGGCCATGGCGGCCAACGCGTCGCTGCAGCTCTCCCTGGCAGCGCAACTCACCGGAGCGGGTGTGAATCTCGCGCCGCGTGTCGCGCCGAGTGTCGCGTTCCAGCGCGAGCAGTGCCTCGAGTTCGCGATCGGGTCCATCGCCGCGGTGCTCGGTCCGGAATTCGCGCCGGTCGATGCGCATGAAACCCGTGTCCGACTTCCCGACGAACCGTTGATGCTGGTGGATCGCATCCTGACCATCGACGCCGAACCGCTCTCGATGACGCACGGCCGCATCGTCACCGAACACGATGTCGGAGCGCGCGACTGGTACCTCGATGCCGACCGCGTGCCGACCTGCATCGCGGTGGAGGCGGGCCAGGCGGACCTGCTCCTGTCGGGCTACCTCGGCATCGACTTCATCACGAAGGGCCACGCCGTCTACCGCCTGCTCGACGCCGTCGTGACATTTCACGATGCGCTTCCGCGCACGGGCGCCGTGATTCGCTACGACATCGTCATCGAGCGGTTTTTTCAGCAGGGCGACACCTACCTGTTCAAGTTCCACTTCGACGCGACCGTCGATGGGCGTCCGCTGCTCACGATGCGCGAGGGGTGCGCCGGCTTTTTCTCCGATGCGGAGCTGGCCGCCGGCAAGGGCATCGTGCAGACGCGCATCGACCTGGAGCCGCAGCCCGGCGTGCGCCCCGCGGATTGGCGCCATCTCGCGCCGTCCACACGCCAAGAGGCGTACACCGACGCGCAACTCGACGCGCTGCGCGCCGGCGACCTGTCGTGTTTGGGCGAGGCGTTCCGCGCGCTGCCGCTCGATGCGCCGCGTACGCTGCCGGGCGACCGCATGCGGCTCGTCGATCGCGTGACGCGCCTGGACTTCGAGGGCGGGCGCTTCTCGCTCGGCTACATCGAGGCGGAGCACGACATCACACCCGACGCGTGGTTCCTGACGTGTCACTTCAGCGACGACATGGTCATGCCGGGCACGCTCATGTACGAGTGCTGCCTGCACACGCTGCGCCTGTTCCTGCTGCGGCTCGGCTGGGTCGGCGAAGAGGACGAGGTCTGCTACGAACCGATCCCCGGCGTGAAGAGCCGCCTCAAATGCCGCGGGCAGGTCATCGAGAGCACGCGGAAGGTGACCTATCAGATCACCGTCAAGGAACTTGGCTACGATCCGGCGCCGTTCGCCATCGTGGACGCGATGATGCTCGCGGACGGCAAGCCCGTCGTGGAGATCGGCGACATGTCCGTGCGCCTCAGCGGGTTGACGCGCGAGCGGGTCGAGTCTCTGTGGCATTCTGAGAGTTTCACTCGCGAAGAGATCCTCGCGTTCTGCGAAGGCAACCCGTCGGATTGTTTCGGACCCGCCTTCCTGCCGTTCGACCCGTCTCCCTCGCAGAATGATCGCTTCATTGCGCGCCTGCCGCGGCCGCCGTTCGCATTCATCGATCGCGTGACATCGATCACCGGAGCGAAGCCCCGCGAGCTTGTCGCCGGCGGCGTCATCGAGGCGGAATTCGATGTCGATCCGAACGCGTGGTACTTCGACAGCAACCGCCAGTCGCACATGCCCTACGCGGTGCTGCTCGAGGCGGCACTCCAGCCGTGCGGGTTCTTTGCGGCGTATCTCGGCGCGGCGTTGACCAGCGACGGTGCGTTGCACTTCCGCAACCTCGGCGGCGTGGCGACGCAGCACCGCTCGGTGACGCGCGACGCGGGAACATTGACGACACGCGTCGAGGCGACCGAGATTTCGCGTTCGGGCGGCATGATCATTACGCGCTTCCTGCTGGCGGTGCGCGACGCGCAGGGCCCGATCTACAACGCCCGCACCTACTTCGGATACTTCTCGCCCGAAGCACTCGCGCAACAGATCGGCCTCGGCGCGGTTGAGCGCCATGGTCCGCCGGAGGGCGAGGGCGAGCCGGTCCCCTATCCCACCGAACCGCCGTTCCCCGCCGACACGTTCCGCATGATCGATCAGATCGACG
>CBDURV010000477.1:0-3808 GCA_965369495.1 uncultured bacterium | reverse complement strand
CTGGCGATGGCGGCCAAGCGCGAGCCGTTCACGGAGTTCAATCCGTCGGTCGAGGAGTTCCTGTCGGAATCCGCCTCGGAGACGGAGGTGGCGGCCGAAGAGGCCGCGGAGCAGGTGGCCGACAATTCATGGGTCGAGGCGTACATCGTTCCGGGACGCATCCTGTGGATTTCGATCGGTGCGGTCCTGCTGGCGGTTCTCGGGCTCGGCCTCTGGCTGCGCCGCCGCTCCGCGTAGCTGGTCAACGGCGCATGTCGAACTGGTACGCGGACGGCCTGCGGTTCGAGTGCACGCAGTGCGGCAACTGCTGCACCGGCGCGCCGGGTTTCGTCTGGCTCAACCAGACCGAGCAGCAGGCGGCCGCCGACCATCTCGGGCTCGACGTGGAGACGTTTCTGTTTGAGCACACGCGCCTCGTCTTCGACCGCATCAGCCTGCGCGAACGCGCCAACGGGGACTGCGTGCTGCTCACGAAGGACAAGGGCTGCGCGATCCAGGCCGTGAAGCCGCGGCAGTGTCTCGCGTTCCCGTTCTGGCCGCGGCTCATCGCGTCGCGCGCGGAGTGGGACAACGCTGGTACGCGTTGCCCTGGTATCAATCAGGGGCCCCGCTACATGCCCGAGGAGGTCGATGCGATCTCGGAGTTCACCACGCCCAAGGACCTCCTCAACCGCATCTTCGCCCGCAAACGGAGCTGACCACCGACCGCACGCCGAGTGTGGGTATGCTGGACGCGTGAATGATGCGACGCGCGACCTCCTGGAGATCTACGATCGCGTCGGGGAGGAGATCGCCTCCCGCGCCAATCTTGTCTGTCGTCTTTCCGGGCTCTGTTGTCGCTTCAAGGAGGCGGACCACCGTCTGTTTTTGACAGCGTTGGAATACGAGGAGATGGTCCGCCACGGCGGCCTGCCGCCCGACCGCGAGGATGGCGCCTGCCCCTGGCTCGTCGAGGGGCTGTGCGCCAATCGGGAAGGCCGCGCACTCGCCTGCCGGAGCTATTTCTGCTCCGACGAGGCGGAGGCTGGCGAGGTCACCGAAGCGGGCCACGCACGAATTCGCGAGGTCCACGAACGGTACGGAGTGCCGTACGTGTACCGCTCGCTCGAAGATCATCGGAACTCGGACGCCCGGATTTCGTCGGAGGAGTCATGAAGTACTGCGTCGCCTTGCCCCTGTTTCTCGCGCTGTGGCTCTCCGCCCAGCCCGCGGACGCCCAGGGAATCATCCTGGAGCCGTCGCGCATCGTGCCCCCGCGTATGGGGCCCGACCCGCGCCCGACCCGGTTCAACCGCGCGCCGGTGCGCCTGACCGAGCACCGCGTCAAGATCACCATCGACAACCAGATCGCGCGCACGGATGTGACGCAGATCTTCCACAATCCCAACAACGTCGGCGTGGAGGGGGTCTACCTCTTCCCGCTGCCCGAAGGCGCCGTCGTCGCCGACTTCACCATGTCGATGGGCGGCAAGCAGATCACGGGTGAATTGCTCAGCGCCAAGCGCGCCAGCGAGATCTATCGTTCGATCGTGAGCCGCCGCGATGATCCCGGTCTGCTCGAGTACGCGGGACGCGGTCTTATTCGCGCGCGCCTCTTCCCGATTCCCCCGCGCGGCGACACGAAAGTGACGCTCTCGTTCGGCCAGGTCCTGAAGCCGGACGGCGGGCTGGTCGAATTGACCTACCCGATGCGCAGTCGCGCCTTCGGACACGGCCGCATCAAGATGTCGGGCGAGATCGTCATTCGCGACGAGGCGGGCATCGCCAACCTGTTCAGCCCCTCGCACAAGCTCGATGTCGTGCAGAAGCCGGACGGAAGCTGGGTCGCCTCTTTCGAGGAGACCATGACGCAGGCGACGCGCGACCTGCGCCTGCTCTATGCGCTCGGCAACAAGGAGTTCGGACTCTCGCTGTCGACGCACCGCTCGGCGGGTGAAGACGGCTACTTCGTGCTGCTCCTGTCGCCGCGCACTTCCGCCAAGCGGGTGAAGGTGCTGCCCAAGGACGTGATCTACGTCGTTGACACTTCGGGGTCGATGGGGGATCGCGGCGGCAAGAAGATGAAGCAGGCGAAACGCGCGCTGAGCTATGCGCTGGGCCGTCTCAACCCGGGCGACCGGTTCAACATCATCAGCTTCGCCACCGAGGCGCGCGCCTATCGCGATGCGCCGGTCGCCGCGACCGAGGAGAACATCGCCGCCGCCGTCAAACACGTGCAGGGCCTCGTCGCGACGGGCGGGACGGCGATTCACGACGCCGTGGTCCGGGCGCTCTCGGTGTCGAAGACGGAAGGCCGCGTGCCGATCGTGATCTTCCTCACCGACGGCGAACCGACGATCGGCCCGGTCGAACCCAAGACGATCCTGGCCGCCGCCGCCAAGGCGAACAAGGCGCAGGCGCGTCTCTTCGTCTTCGGCGTCGGCTACGACGTCAACACGAAGTTGCTGGAGGACCTCGCCGATGCCAACCGCGGCTCGGGCAGCTATGTCACGGAGCGGGAGGACATCGAACAGAAGGTCTCCGCGCTCGTGGACCGCGTCTCGTCGCCGGTCATGACGGATGTCAAGGTGACCATCGATGGCCTCGACGTGCGCGACGTGTACCCGCGCGCGGTCGGCGATCTCTTTCGCGGCGAGCAGGCCGTGATGGTCGGTCGTTATCGCGGTGACGGCGCGAAGGCCGTACGCCTGAGCGGCAAGCTTGGCGCCGAGGAGGTCAACTACGTCTACGAAGCCAAGTTTCCCAAGACCGCTTCCAGAGACTATTTGCCGCAACTCTGGGCGGTGCGCCGCGTCGGTTTCTTGATGACGGCTGTGCGTCGCAACGGGCCGCAGAAGGAACTGGTGGACGAAATCCGCCGGCTGGGCACACGCTACGGCATCGTCACCCCGTACACGTCGTTCCTGGTCGTGGACGAGCGAGAGTTGGCGCGCGGCCGCCTGCGTCGCCTGCCGCAGTCTCCGGCTACTCGGCGTGAGCGCGTCGCCGAAGAGAGTGCGATGGCCGACATGGAAGAACTCGAGTCGAGCATGGACGACGCGCGCAAGGCGTTCGACATTGGATCCCGATCGGGGCGTGGCGCCGTGGGCGGAGCGCGAGCCAGCTCCGTACTGAAAAAGGCGAAATCCACTTCCGGGCTGGTGGACCGCGGCATTCGGCGCGTCGGAGGCAAGACCTTCCGCTGGATCTCGGGCGCATGGGTGGACATCGACTACACGAAGCTCAAGCTCTATGACGGCCCGTCGGTGGATGTCATCTACCTATCCGACGAGTACATCAAGCTGCTGGCCGACGACAAGCTGGCGCGCCTCCTCTCGGTGGGCAAGAACATCACCGTGCTCTACGAAGGTCGCCTGATCAACGTCAGGGCCAAGCCAAAGAAGTAGCAGGGCCGCTCCCGGTCGGTTTTGGGCTCTGGGTTGTGGGCTTTGCGTCGCAACCAGATCGTCCCTTCGCGTGGCCGTCGCCGTTGGGCCTCGGTCGATTGTGGCGCCCGAAGCCCCTTGGCGACCAACCGCAGGCGTAGTCGTGCTGTACGCTTTACGCTTAACGCCGCAAGGTCGTGGCGTAGAGCGTAAGGCGTAAAGCATCCAGCCTCCTCATGACAACGGTTCTCGCGCTGCTTCTCCTGTTCTCCCCGTCGTTCGACGAGATCGACTTCAGTGGCGGTACGGAGGAGCGGCTGCGGCTGCTCAAGCACAAGAATCCCGGCGTGCGTCTGCGCGCCGCGCAGCTGCTCGAACACGCGCCGCCGCAGCGCGCACTGGCCGCCATGCTGGTGGCGCTCGGCGATGTGGACGCGCACGTG
>CBDURV010000476.1:0-3835 GCA_965369495.1 uncultured bacterium | reverse complement strand
CCAACTGAGCTATGGGCCCGTCAATGTGGTGATTCTCGGCCTCTCTCGCCCCGCGTCAAGTTTGGTTCTTCGCGATCTTGCCCATGGCAGCGAAGCGGGTGAGACTGAGCCGCTTCCAAAAACACCGGTAAAACGAACATGAGCAACAAGATCACCCCCCGAGAGCAGGACTTTCCCCGCTGGTACCAGGAGGTCATTGCGGCCGGGCAGCTGGCCGAGAACTCGCCGGTCCGCGGCTGCATGGTGATCAAGCCCCATGGCTACGCGCTGTGGGAGAACATCCAGGCGCCCCTCGACCGCATGTTCAAGGAGACGGGGCACGAAAACGCGTACTTCCCCCTGCTGATTCCCAAGTCATTCCTCGACAAGGAGGCGGAGCACGTCGAGGGGTTCGCGCCTGAATTGGCGATCGTCACGCATGGCGGCGGCAAGGAGCTGGAAGAGCCCCTCGTCATTCGGCCCACGTCGGAGACCATCATTGGCCACATGTACTCGAAGTGGGTGCAGAGCCATCGCGATCTGCCCATCCTGATCAACCTGTGGGCGAACGTCATGCGCTGGGAGATGCGCCCCCGCCTCTTCCTGCGCACCACGGAATTCCTATGGCAGGAGGGCCACACCGTGCACGCCACCGCGGAGGAAGCGGAGCAGGAGACGCTCCTGATGCTCGACATCTATGAGCGGTTGTCGCGCGACTGGCTGGCGATTCCCGTGCGCAAGGGCAAAAAATCCAAGCTGGAGACCTTCCCCGGCGCGCTGCGCACCTACACCATCGAGGGCATCATGCAGGACGGCAAGGCGCTCCAGATGGGCACCTCGCACAACCTCGGCCAGAACTTCGCCAAGGCGTTCGACATCCAGTTCCAGGACGTGGATGGCGAGCGCAAGCTGGCGCACACCACCTCGTGGGGCGTGTCGACCCGCCTGATCGGCGCGGTGATCATGGCGCACGGCGACGATAAGGGCATCGTGCTGCCCCCCAAGGTGGCGCCCATCCAGGTCGTGCTGGTGCCCATCTTCCGCAAGGATGAGGAGAAGGAGGCGGTGCTCGGCGCCGCTCGCAAGATCATCGACGAACTGCTGGCCGCCGGCATTCGCGTCAAGCTGGACGACCGCGATCAGCTCAAGCCCGGCCCCAAGTTCTTTGAGTGGGAGAAGAAGGGCGTGCCCATACGCCTCGAACTCGGCCCCCGTGATCTCGCCGGTGAGCAGGTGGTCGCGGTGCAGCGCGACATCGGCGAAAAAGAATCGCTGCCCTTCGCCGACATCGGCACGACCCTGGTTGCGCGCTTGGAAGCGATGCAGGCCGGCATGCTGGCGCGCGCCGAGGAGCGCATGACGACGATGACCAGCGAGGCGGCCACGATGGAGCAGTTCGAGGCGCAACTCGATGCGCCCGGCGGCTTCGTGCTGGCGCATTGGGACGGCACCGACGCGACGGAACTGGCCATCAAGGACCGCACCAAGGCGACCATTCGGCTGCTGGCCGACGAGAGCGAAGGTAGCTGCATCCTGACCGGCAACCCCGCCACCCGCCGCGCCTACTTCGCGCGCTCGTACTAAGCGGTGACAATCCGTCTGTAAGACGCGGCCATGCGCAGCGCTGCCCTGCTTGTTTTGTTCGTTTCGTGCGCCGCAGCTCCCAAGGAGGGGCTGACGGTCGAGTCGCTCCCGATCGAGGCGCCGCGCCGTGGCGTTTCGTGGCGCGGCGACAGCGACGCCGCGATGGCGGAAGCGCGCAATAACGGCAAGGCGGTCCTGATCTTCTTCGCCGCAGAGTGGTCGGACGCTTCGCGCCGGATGGAGCGCGAGGTGCTGGAGGCTCCGCGCGTGCGCGGTGTACTCAATCGCGGCGTGGCGATCAAGGCCAACGTGGACGCGCGTGACCAGGGCGACCTGTGCACGGTCTTTCGCCGCGGCGAGGCGGTGCCGTCGTTCGCGCTCTTCGGACCCGACGGAACGGTCGCCGCGCAATGGACGGGCTACGAAAAAGCAGACAGCTTTCGCGACCGGGTGGACAAGGCGCTGCGGGCGGCGCGTTTGCCGACTCCACTCGATGCGCCGTGGGCCGAGGCGATGGAGCAACTCGCCGACGATGAGGTGCATGCGCTGCGTGAGCTCTCCGCGCGGTTGGCGCGCGAGAAGCGGGCCGATCTCGCCGCGCGCCTGATGCTCGCCGAGTGTCGCGAGCAGTTCTATCGCTTCCGCTGGTCGGGCGTGGTGGACGCGGCGGATCAGTTTCTGCTGCGCTTCCCCGATCACGCGGCAACGCGCGAGGTGCTCGACCTGCGCGGTCGCGCCCTCTATCGCGGAACCGGCCAGAGCGATCCGGCGCAGCTCGTGCGCGTCCGCGAGCTGATCGACGAAGCCAGCCCGGAGGTCGCCGCCGTCGGTGAACTCGCGGGCGACGCGCTGCTGGAGGCGCTGCTTACGCGCAACCGCAAGACGGGTGAGGCGTGCGCACGCGCGCTGGGCCGCATTCGCGATTCGCGCATGCTGCCCGACGTGATCGCGCACCTCGACAATAAGCGGCAGCGCTACACCATCCGCGCGCGCCTCTGCCTGCTCATGGGCGTGTGGGCCGATCCCGTCTTCCTCGCGTCGCTCATCGACGTGCTCGGCGACCGGTATGAGCCGGCCGCCGTGCGCATCGCCGCAGCCAAGGCGGTGACGCGGATCGGCGCCAGCCACGGTGGCCTCTATGGCGTGAGCGTTTCCGCGCCGATGTTTGCCGCCCTCGACAACGGCGGAACGGAGTTGAAGATCGCGGTGCTCGACACGCTGGCGCAGGTCAACGATGGGTTCGATCTGTCGCAACTGGCGGACGCAATGGAAACGCGCGGAGTCTCCAACGCCGCCTGCGCACTCTTCCTGCAACGGGCGGGCGTGAAGCTGGTGGGGCCCGAGGGAGCCGCGATCGACGACTTTCCGAGCAACGCCCCCGACGTGCTTCTGGCCTGGTGGGAGGCGAACAGCCATCGTCTACGCTGGGTGCAAGATCGACGCCGGTACGCTCCGTAGACGCTGATCGAGCAACCCCGGAAAGCGCGGGTACCAGATCGCATTGAGCGGCGACGGGTGCGGAAGCGGCAGCAGCGTGATGCGCTTGCCGTCGAGTTCAATGTCGAGTGCGGCTTCGTAGCGATCCGGGCGCGTCCAGAACTCCTTGAGCGCCGGCTTGAGCGTCTTGTCGGCGAGCCCGAACCACTCGAAGGCGACGTTGCCGCACGTGATGAGCAGATCGCCCTGCCAGATTTCGACCAGGTAGCGGCGCACCATCGGTATAAAGCGCCGCTTGACCTTGACGGACCACGCCTTGTTCCCCAACGGCTTGTAGGGAACGGTGTTGGCCCACAGCACGCCGCGGCCGGCGTCGATGCTGGCGGCGAGATCGGCCGGATCCGCGCCGTCGTGCAGCGCGCGATGCAGGCCGGCGCGAATGAGTTGCCCGCCCTTGCCGATAAACGGTTCGCGCAGTTCGACCTCGGTGCGCCCCGGGTCGCGGCCGAAAATGCCTAGTCGTGCGTTGATCGACCCGGAGCCCAGCAGCAGCGGTTCGAACAGATCGAGCCCCGCCGCCTCGTAGACGGCGGAGTCGATGGGCATGTCGCCCCTGCGCGCTTCCGCGCGAAACGCTTCAAGTAACTCGTCCATCAGTTCGCGACGATGTTCACCAGCCGGCCCGGCACGACGATCACCTTGCGCACCGTCTTGCCGTCCAGCAGGCCCGCAATCGTCTCGTCCGCGAGCGCAAGTTTCTCCAGCGCTGCTTTGTCGGCATCGGCGGGCACCGTGATGCGCGCCTTGACCTTGCCGAGGATCTGCACGGCGATTT
>CBDURV010000475.1:0-3843 GCA_965369495.1 uncultured bacterium | reverse complement strand
ATCACGAACAGGTACGCGAGAGCCGCGCCCGCCAGAAAGAGCCCGAAACCCGGTAGGGCGTAGAACTTCACCGCGCGACGTTCGTGGCGATAGAGCCCGGCGCTGATGAACGACCACATCTGGTACAGCGTGACCGGAGCGGCCACGATCGCCCCGACGAAGACGGCGATCTTCATCGCGCCTACGAATCCGCTGAACACCTTGAACTGCACCAGCTGGACCTTGCCGTCCGGAAACTCGCTAATGATCACGTCGAGCGGGCGGCGGATGAAGAGCATCACGTCGTCGATGAAGACGAACGCGAGGACGCTCCCCGCGAGAATCGCGAACGTGCTGAGGATGACTCGCTTGCGGAGCTCTTCGAGGTGTTCCCCGATGGTCATGCGACGTTCGCCGTCCGAATGTGTCACGTGCACGCGATACTAACCGCCCCACAAATACAAAGCGGGCCCCCGCTCTCGCGAGGGCCCGATAACTATCGTTTCCGATCGCTACATCCGCGTCAGCGGATGTGCCGGAGACACGGCCGCGTCAGCGGTTGAGCCAGCAGCACTATTAGATTTCGATGCCCTTAGAACTCGATGAACGTCACGAGGGCGTCCTCGTTGACCACGAGCGCGTTGATCGAACGCGCCTTCTCGAGAATCTCGTCCATGCGCTTGGCACGCTGCATCGAGCGGAGACGGTCGGCGGCGCCGGTATCGTCATCCTCGTTCTCGATCTCATCGACCGTGACGGGCGGCTCGCCGAGGATGATCACGTTGACGCGGTCATCCAGGCTTCGCGCGACCTCGACACCACTCTTCGCCAGGCGTCGGCGGGCGACGTCGGTCGTGTAGGTGCGCAGGTTCCCGAAGATGTAGGCGCGCAGCTTGCCGCGCGGATCATAGAACGGGTTCGAGATGTTCATGCCCTTCGTGACGCTGAAGCGCGAGAGCGACTTGATGATCGTCGCCTCGGCCTTGCGGCCATCCACGCGGGTGACTTCGATCACGGCGATGTTCTGGCGCAGGTTGCCCTTGCCGGCGCGCCAGACCTTGAACTTGGTGCCGCGCGCGAGGCGCTGGTTCTTGCCCAGGTTGATCCAGACGGTGCCGCGGGTGGAGCTGACCGCCACGACCTCGCCGTCCTTGGGATCCTCGGCGAGAGCGAGTTCCTTCTTGATGCGCTCGTTGGCGAGGCGGTTCTGGTAGGCGCTGACCTCGAGCTGGTTGTCGCGCCGTTCCTTGGACGCGGTCTGCTTGACCGTTTCGAGCTGCGTCGACATGTCGTCGAACTTGCCGCTCTGCGCCTCAAGGCTCTCCCGCAGGTTGGTCAACTCGCCCTTCTGGGAGTCGATGGTGTTCTGCAGGAGGTTGGCCTTGTTCTCGAAGTTATTCGAGTTCGTGTCGAGCGCCGTCTTGTACGCGGCGCGGTTCGCTTCCTGGCGTCCGAAGGCGGTGTCGTTCTTGTCGTTGTTGACCTCGGCGACCGCCTTCGCGTTGACGAAGGGCTCCGGGAAGAGATCGAGGAACGCGCGGACGGTGCCGTTGTCCTTTGAGATCGGGTTCGTGAAGATCAACACCTTCGTTTCGTCGGCCTCTTGGGCAACGATCTTGCCCTTGGCCACGTCGGGGTTGAAGTTCTTCGTCTTCAGCGACACGATTGCCGCCGCCTGGCACTCCTGCGCCTTCTCATAGATCGCGGTCTGAATGACGGCCCGGATCTTGGAGGCCTGCGGCGCGGATTCCGCGCTACCTTCGAGATCGGGCGAGACGATGCCCACCACGTCCTTCATCGCCTGATAGGCGGCTTTCCACTCGATCACGGTCGTGTCCGACTCCCGGACCTTTTGTTGCCACTTGCGTGCCAGCGCCTTCTGCGTGTCCGCGTCGTCCTTCGTCATGAAGAACATCGCGAGCGCGATGATGAAGAGCACCAGTACGGCGATGAATGCGAGGTTGCCGATGCCGCGTTCACGGATGTGCATTCCGTATATCCTCCTGCCGACGCCCATAGGGCCCCGGAAACTTACGAGCTATGCCGATCTTTACGGACGCACCGCGTCCGAAGGGGCAGAGCCTACACAAGGGAACGATTCGGCGTCAACGGGTTTCATTTCGGACCTCGACGCGCACCCGGCGCGTCGCCTTGACGCCCCCCCACGCCCCTGCTAGCTTTCCATAAGTACGGCGCCGCTGGGGATTTCCGGCGGGCTCGCCGCCCAGTAGTCTTCAACTTTCGATCGGCCGTCCGGCCATGTCACCCACCGTCATCGGTCTTGTCGGGGGTATCGCCTCGGGCAAGAGCAGCGTGGCGGCCCATTTCTCCTCGGAACGGTCCACCACCGTGGTGGATGCGGATGTACTGGCACGGCGTGTCCTCGGCCAACCGGCGGTAAAAACCGCACTCCACAGGCGTTTTCCCGGCATGTTGGTCGGGGGATCGCTCGACCGCCAAAAGATGGCCACCCACGTCTTTTCCCGCCCCGGCGAACTCGCCGCCCTTGAGGCGATCCTGCACCCGCCCATCGGGCGCGCCTTGCGTGCCGCGATTCGGCGTGCGCGCACACCCTATGTGCTGGTGGACGCGCCGCTGCTGCTGGAAACGGGCCTGGAGACGCTGTGCGACTGGGTTATTTACGTCGCCTGCCCGGCGCGCACACGGCGGCGGCGGGCACTGGCGAACCGGGGCTGGAACGAGGCGGAGCACCGCGCACGCGAGGCGCGGCAGTGGAAGTTGCGCCGCAAGCGCGCGGCATCGGACCTGATCGTGGACAACGGGTCGTCACCGGAACGGTGCCGACGCGACGTGCGGCGCGTCCTGCGCTGCATCGAAGGGAAAAAGTCGTAATGGCTGCGAAGAAGAAGGCGGCGAAAAAAGTCGCGCGCAAGAAGAGCGCCACGAAGAAGGTCGGTCGCAAGAAGAGCCGTCGCAAGCCGGTCCGCAAGTCGGACATCCCGGCGCTCACCCCCGACGAGATCGAAAAGCTCGAAGAGGTACGCCGCGAATTCCACGCGGTCGAACCGGAGCCGATCAAGCCGGAGTTCACGCCCGCCGAACTCGATGGCGACCTCGACACCTACTACAAGTCGCTGTCCAAGGGTCCGGTGCGCATGCTGGACCTGCAGAAGCTGGATGTCCACGCGCTGCAGGCCATCGCGGCGCGCGACGGCGTGGACAACTGGAGTTCGCTCTCCAAGCAGGACCTCATCTTCCGGATCCTGCGCAAGTGCGTGAAGGGCGAAGTCGAGATCATCGGCGAGGGCGCGCTCGAAGTGCTCCCCGACGGTTTCGGATTCCTGCGCTCGCCGCTCGACTCCTACACCGCATCGCCCGACGACATCTACGTCTCGCCCAGCCAGATTCGCCGCCTCGGGCTGCGCAAGGGCTCGCTCATCGAGGGGCCGATCCGCCCGCCGCGCGAGGGGGAGCGATATTTCGCACTGCTCAAGGTCACCAGCGTCGACAAGGCCGCGCCGGAGCTGGCAGCGGGACGCCCCAAGTTCGAGGATCTCACGGCGCTCTACCCGGAGGAGCGCTTCATACTCGAAACGACCAAGGAGTGCATCGAGACGCGCATTATCGACCTGCTGAGCCCGATCGGAAAGGGCCAGCGCGGCCTGATCGTGGCGCCGCCGCGCACCGGCAAAACCGTGCTGCTGCAGATGATCGCCAACGCGGTCACCACCAACCACCCGGAAATCGAGCTCATTATCCTGCTGCTCGACGAGCGGCCGGAGGAGGTGACCGACTTCGAGCGCACGACGAAGGCGGAGGTCTTCTCGTCCACGTTCGACGAACCGGCGTCGCGCCACTGCGCGGTGGCCGAAATGGTCATCCAGCGCGCCAAGCGTTCGGTGG
>CBDURV010000474.1:0-3846 GCA_965369495.1 uncultured bacterium | reverse complement strand
ATGCGCCCCCGGCGGCGAGGAGATCGCATCATGTGGAGCATGCTCGAAGAAGCGCGCAAGAATGGCTGGCTGGTCCGCATCAAGCGCGAAAACCTAGGCTCGGATTCCTTCTACGGGTTCGTGGGCGGGCTATCTTCCGACTACGTGGTGATTTCGGCGATCGACTCGAACTGTCGCTTCGACGGGGCCAGCGTGTTCGAGACGGACGAGGTGACCTTCCTCGAGTGGGACACCGCCTACTTGAAGAACCGAGCGCGCGTACTCGAGGAGTCGCCGACTTCGCCGCTCCCGCTGGCCGACCTCGAACTCTCCAGTTGGGAGTCGATCATTCGGTCGGTCGCCGCGATTTACCCGGTCCTGACCTTCCACCGCGACCGCACGGACTCCAGTAGTTGCTACCTCGGTGCCAACATCGAGATCGAGGAAGAAATCGTGCGCGCCGACTTGGTCTCCTACGACGGCGAACTCGACGGGCGCCTCGCCTTGCGTCTGGGCGACCTCACGCAAGTCGAGTTCGGGGATGGCTACGCCGCGGCGCTTTGGCAGATGGTGCGCAACGGCGCGTCGTAAGAACTTGGAACAAACGCGCCAGGCGCCGTACTCCCGACTTACGCAGCGGGGAGGCGCAGGGCGAAGATGGCGCCGCCGCCATCGCGGTCGCTGACTTCGATGCGGCCGTCGTGTGCCTTGGCGTATGCATCGACGAGCGCCAGCCCCAGGCCGGAGCCGCCGCCACTCTTCTCGTTGGCGCCTCGATGGAACGCCTCGAAGATGCGTTCGCGCTCGCTGGCAGGCACGCCCGGGCCGCGGTCGAGCACGCGCAGCACCACCTCGCCGTTGTCCGCCAGCGCCTCCACGCGCACCTCTTCGCGGCCGTACTTGACGGCGTTGTCGATCAGGTTGACGAGGATCTGCGTCAGGGCGTCATGGTCGAAACTGCACGCGGGCAACGTCTCGGGCACTTCCACCGTGACCTCGAAGCCCTTCTCCTTCAGGTAGGGATGCAGCATCTCGACGGTCTCGCGCACGACGACGGCCGGATCGCCGAGACGCAGATCGAACGACTTCTTGCCCTTTTCGATGCGCGAGAAGTCGAGCACGTTGTTGACCAGGCGCGCCAGCCGTTCGCTCTCCGCCGCGATCAGCTCGAAGTAGTCCTGCTCCGTGCGCTTGTCGTCGACCCAGCCCTCGCGCAGCATGTCGGCGTACATGCGAATCGATGTCAGCGGCGTTCGCAGCTCGTGCGAAACGGCCGAAACGAAATCCGCCTTGCGCTCCGACAGCTTCGTCTCGGCGCGCACCGCACGCCAGCCGAAGAGCAGGCCGAGGCCGACGACCACCGCGGTCAGCGCGAGTGTGCTCGCCACGCGATCTTCGGCCGCGTCCAGCGTGCGACGCAGCGATGGCGATGGACGAACGTCGAATTTGAGCGTGTATCCGTCTTCCAGTGCGACCGCTCCGCCCGGGTCGCGCGCGAACGCATAGGGAGAGCGGTAGATCACGCGTCGCAGTCCGTAGGTGTCGGTGGGCCGTTCGCGCCGCGCAGGGTCGTCGCGCTCGAGTGTGACGCGATCGACGTGTTCGTCCACGCGTCCCAGCACCGCTTCCGGCGAGGCGGGGTCGAGGAAATCGCGGTTGATCGATTCGAGTGTGCGACGCTCTCCGCGCCGCGCCATCGCCTGCAGTTGCCGTTTGAGCGAGTCGCGGATGGCGTCCGCGTGACGGGCCATGGCGGTGTGCTCGCGTTCCACCAGTACGGTGCGCTCGCGTGCGAGACCGACCGTGCCAAGATAGATTGCCGCGCCGATCGGAACCGCCACCAGCAGCGCGAAGAGCAGGAACAGGGTGTTACGCGTCCGCAAGCCGATAGCCCTTGCCGCGCACCGTGAGAATGTGGGTGGGGCGCGCGGGATCGGGCTCGACCTTCTGCCGCAACTTCATGATGTAGTTGTCGACCGTGCGTGTCTGCAGTCCGGAGACGGGGTACTCCCAGACCTTCATCAGCAGCTCGTCCCGGGTCACGACGCGTCCGCGGTTCTCAAGCAGGAAGCGGGCGAGGTCGATCTCCTTGGGTAGGGCGCCGATCATCTCGCCGTCCCGGCGCACTTCGCGGCGCTGGAAATCGAACTCCACTTGGCCGAGCGTGATCGGCGTGCTGGATGTGCCCGCGTCGGTCGCGCGGCGCCGCAGATGCGCGCCCACCCGCGACACCAGCTCGCGAATACTGAACGGCTTGACCACGTAGTCGTCGGCGCCCAGGTCGAGTCCGCGCACCCGGTCATCCTCCTGCCCGCGCGCGGTGAGCACCAACACGGGGGTGTGGATGTTCTCGTCGCGCAGCTTCTTCAGCACTTCGAAACCGGTCAATTTGGGCAGCATCAAGTCGAGCACCAGCAGATCGTAGGCGCCGGTTCGCGCGAGGTGGTAGCCCTGCTCGCCGTCTTCGGCGACGTCCACCGTGTATCCGTTGAACGAAAGGGCGTCTTTCACGCCGCGCGATACGGCGGGCTCGTCTTCGACGACTAGGATGTGCTGCTTCATTCGACGTACGCTTCCCCGGTTAGGCTAGACAGCTAGGCTACGTCTATAGACGCATCCCAACGTCAACAGTTCGTCACCAACCAATCGATTCCAACGTTTTGACGCGCGCGATCCTGCTCCTCTTCCTCGCTCTCGCCGCAGGCGGCATTATCTACGTCTTCCGTACACTCCAATACGACGACGATGGCTCGCGGCGCGACTCGAATCGCGAAGCGGTCGAAGATGAAAACGCATGGCGTGACGAGAGTGACGCTCCGCCCGCGGAACAGCCGAAGAACGAGCCTCCGCGCGGCAAAACGGCGGTCTACCGAGCGTATGGATTCGTGCTTGATAGCGCGGAGCGTCCCGTGCCGGGTGCGCGCGTGACGGCGACACCACTAAACGATGGCGAGTCGGTGACAGCTACGACCAACCGCGAGGGCGGCTATGAGCTGGAGTTGCCGTATTTCGCCATCACGTTCGACGTTGTCGCGGCGGGTTATCTGCCGCACATAGGCACGCGGGAATTCACGATTGAGGGACGCGAGCCCAATCGCCGCGACTTCAAGCTCAAGCGCGCCGCGGTGCTGGCGGGGCGCGTTATCGATGCCGCCGGCGTACCGGTCAAGGGCGCGGCCGTCTATCGCATCCACGCCGAGCATCAACTCGTCGAGAAACCGTCGCTGGCCAACGTCACCTACACCGATGAGCGCGGCGAGTACGCGTTTCCCGGTGTGCCCGCCGGTGTCGCCGACCTGGGCGTGCGCGCGGCCGGGTTCCTTCCGGTGCTGACGCGTGACGTGCGGGTGGAGGGGCTACGCGAAGTTCGTCAGGAGTTCACGCTGCAGCGCGGCCGCACGGTCAAGGCGCGCGTCGATTTCAAGCGCATCGAGCACTTGGTGGGGCAGCGCTCCGACTGGTTGGTCGGGCGCGTTGTCGCGAGCGACTCCCGTCTGCGCGAAAAGCTCATTCCGCCGGGCGGCATCGAGTTGCTGCGCGACGCGCTGGTGGGGCGCACGTTCATCGAATTCCCCGTAGTCTCTGCCCTGCAAGGCGAGGACTCGATCGCGCTCTTGGCCGGTCTGCCCCCCGGCACGGTCGATCTCGAGGTGCACGTGGTGAGCGTCGCGTCGGGCGCACGTCACGACATGTGGATCGCCGAGCCGGGCCTCGGGAAGCTGATCGACAATGGCGATGCGGAGGTCGTCCTGCGCCCGCTGCTCGCTTCGCAGGTGGCGCCGACGGTCGTCGATGCGCGCACGCGCGACGTCTTGCGCCCCCGCATTACCCGCACGGCGGATGACGCCGGCCCGTTCCCGCTCGACA
>CBDURV010000473.1:0-3848 GCA_965369495.1 uncultured bacterium | reverse complement strand
GAGTCCGTGTCGGGCTTTATCGATTCGGGCCGCGCGCACGTCGTCGATATCGCCACGGCGGAGGCTCAGTTCTCGCTCGATTCGCCGCAGTCCCAGTTTGGCGGGCTGTTCGGCGCGCGCGTGACGAGCAACGGAAACCAACTCGTCGTCGGTGCGCCCAACGAACTGGGCGCGGGCATCGTGCACGTGTACGAAAACGACGGAAAATTCGTCACGTCGCTCATGAGCACGAGCGCAACCTTCGATGGTCGCTTCGGCCTATCGTTGGCGGCGGCGCCGGAGGATCTGTTGGTGGGGGCTCCGGGGGACATAGGCGGCAATGAAGAGCCCGTCGGCGCCGCCTATCTCAATCCGCCGACCTTTCTCGAGCCTCAGTAGTGCCTATGGCCTTGGGCTATGGGCTTTGAGCTCTGCGCCGCAACTAGATCACCCGCCAGCGCATGGATGCCACGGGGGCTCGGGAGTTCTGTGGCGGCGCAGTAATCGACCGAGGCCCAACGACGACGGCTATGCGACGCGGTGGCCTGGTCGCTACGCAAAGCTCAAAGCCCACAGCCCAAAGCCGATTCAGGAGGGCGTCAGTCCGTCTGGCTCTTCTGCTCTTCGTTGTGCTTTTCCCAGCGGTAGTGCTCGTGGCGTTCGAGGTCGAACGCATCGAGTTGGCCGATGTTGGCAAAACCGCGGTGGTGCGCCTTGCAGCGGTAGCAGATGGCGACATCCGGCAGGCGGTAGAACAAGAACAGGTCGATGGCCGCCGAGCCGAGCATGGGCAGGAAGCTGCCGGTGTAGACCCAGAGCGCGGCGCCGATGCCGATGATCAGTAGTCCGACCAGCTGGTTGAAATCGCGGTGGCGGTAAATCTCTTCGCACTCGCAGACGAGGCAGCGCTCGAGGGGGCCGCCGTCATGGGGGGGCAATTCGGCGGTGGCGCCGCAGTTGCCGCAGACGACGCTCGTGCCCGGCGCGGTTTCCACGGCCTTCCCACACTGCGCGCAACCGAAAGTGACGGACAGCATATTCACGAGACCATCCCCCGCGTCTGCAGCAGGAAGATCGAGGTCATTTCGCCCAGGAATATGAGCGCGGTCACGGCGTAGAGAATGCCGGTCGCCGACTGGTTGGATTCGATCTTGGCGCACTCCCATGCCATCCAGCAGAAGACCAGCGGCAGCAGGATGCCGAACGCGATGCGCGCGCTCAGGTAGACCCAGTCCATCATCACCAGGTTGTCGGCCATGAAGACCGGTGCGACCGTCAGCGTGCGCACGACGAGGATCGCGAGCAGCAGGAAGGTGAACTGGCGAAACGGCGTGAACGAGAGATTGGGCGCGGTGAGGTAGCTGTGGCCCAGCAGCATCGCGCCCAGGGAACCGCCGATGGCGATCGCCGCCGGAAACGTCGCGAACGAGGGCGGCCATTCGTTGGCGAGGATCACCCACAGGCCGAGTGGCAGCATCCAGCGCACGTCGCTTACGACCGGCAACTTGAAGACGATGGCGCGCTCGATGATGAGGCAGATGACGCCGGTCGTGATTGTCGGAACCAGCGTTGCGCCCATGAACGCGGCCACCGCGCATAGGCCGGCCATGACGAAGAGGCTGACCTTGGGCCACGAACCTTCCGTCACGCGCGGGCCGAAGAGGGCGAGGCAGATCGCATAGCCGCCGATGAGGCGGGTCAGGAAAATCGGAAGGATGGTGTCGAGATTCATTGGAGCGCCGAAGGGCAGATGTCGGCCAGCATGCAGGTGGCGCAGCGGGGACGCCGTGCGATGCAGATCTTACGTCCATGCCAGATAAGCAGGTGCGAGATGTTGATCCAGTCTTCGCGCGGCAACAAGACCATCAACTCGCGCTCGATCTGGACCGGATCGGTCTTCTTGGTGAGGCCCAGCAGGCCGATGATGCGTTTGACGTGGGTGTCCACCACGACGCCCTCCGCCTGCCGGAAGGCGACGCCCAACACGACGTTGGCGGTCTTGCGCGCCACGCCCGGAAGCGACAAGAGTTCATCCATGGTGCGCGGCACCTCGCCGTCGAACTCGGCGACCAGCCGTTGCGCCAGGCCGTGGATGTTTTTCGCCTTGTTGCGATAAAAGCCGGTCGAGTGCACCAGTTTTTCGAGCGATTCGCGCTGGGCGCGCGCCATCTTCTGCGGCGTCGCGTAGCGGCGAAACAGCTCCGGCGTGACCTTGTTGACCATTTCGTCGGTGCATTGCGCGCTCAGCACCGTGGCGACGATGAGTTCGAACGGATTGCGGTGGATGAGCGCGCAGTGGGCGTCGGGATACTCGATGCGCAGGCGCGCGGTGGCCTCGTGCGCCCGCTGCCGCTGCGCGGGGCTCTTGCGGATGCGAACGGCGCTCACTTGCCGAGACGCTCCAGGAACCCGTCGCAGTCGAGCGTGTTGGGCACGTCTTGCGGGCGCAGGCCGCCATGGCGCGCGACCATGACGCCCCAGTCGTTGTCGTCCATGCCCTCGGCGGAGTGGGCGTCGGGATTGATCGGAACGCCGATGCTCAGTTCGACCGCGCGCTGGTGCCAATGGGGATCGAGATCGAGGCGCCACGGATTGGAGTTGAGTTCGACGCAGGTGCCCGCTTCGCCCGCCGCTTCCAGCACTCGCTCGATATCGACGGCGTAGGGGCCGCGTCGGCCGCGGAGTTGGCCGGTCAGGTGGCCCATGATGTGCACGCGCGGATGGCGCACGGCGCCGATGATGCGCTGCGTCATCGTCTCCTCGTCCTGTCCGAACGAAGAGTGGATCGAGCTGATAACCACGTCGAGGCCGGCGAGAATCTCGTCCGGATAGTCGAGATTGCCGTCGGGCAGGATGTCCACCTCGTTGCTGCGCAGCAGGCGAATGCCGCGTCCCTGCGCGTTGAAGGCGTTGATCGCCTCGCCCTGCGCCTGTAGCCGCTCGATGGACAGGCCGCCCGCGTAGGCGGCCACGCGGCTGTGATCGGAAATCACGAGGTACTCGTAGCCGCGTTCGAGGGCGGCGTCCGCCATGGATTCGATGTCGAGCGCGCCGTCGGACCAGGTGGTGTGGGTGTGCACCATGCCCTTGAGGTCGGCGCGGGTGACGAGCGTGGGGACGGGGGCGCTGCCGTCGCAGGCGTGGCGGCGCTCGGGCGGCACGAAGTGCAGGTCGCGCGAGGTGTAGATGTCCTCTTCGCTGGCCTCGCTGCCGGCGCGCGCCAGCACGCTCTCGACGTGATCGGCGGGGCCGGTCTCCTCGAACAGCGCGCGCGCGTAGTCGTCCGCGTCGACGAGGCGGACGCGCAGGGCCGGGTGACCGCCGCGCGGTGCCGTCCACACGCCATCGACCAGTTCCGCGCCATCGACGGTGATCGAATCGGGTGCGCCGATGGCGACGATGGAAATGAGATCGGTCATGGGGGTGCCGCGACGAACGGGGCCCGCGATTTCGTAGTCGTCGAGGCCCAGGCCGGTGGCGAGTTCGACGGCGGCGTAGTAGGCGTCCGAAATGCGCATGAACCCGCGCGTCTGGTTGATGAACTCGATGCCTTCGAGCACCTTGAGGGCGGTCTTGGCGCCGAAGCCCTTCACTTTTGCCAGCCGACCGTCCGCGGCGGCCGCCTGCAACTCCTCCAGCGAGGTGACGCCGAGGTCCTTGACGACGGTGTGCACCTTTTTGGGGCCCAGGCCGGGCACGCGCAGGATATCGGGCACGCCGGGCGGAACGCGGGCGGCCAACTCCTCCAGCAGCGAGCAGGTGCCGGTATCGACGATTTCCGCGACCGATTCCTGCGTGGCGGGGCCGATGCCGCGGATGTCCAGCAGATGGCCGGAGGCGGCCAGGTCGGCGGCGGAGTCGGGCAGGCT
>CBDURV010000472.1:0-3868 GCA_965369495.1 uncultured bacterium | reverse complement strand
CTCGACTACGCGCACAGCCAGCGACTGCTCCACCGCGACATCAAGCCGGGCAACATCCTGGTCGGCGAGGCCGGCCACGTGAAGGTGGTCGACTTCGGGCTCGCCAAGCGCCTGGTTGATTCCGCGTTCACGCAGCACACCCAGACCGGCACCACGGGAACGCCACTCTTCATGGCGCCGGAACTCATGTCCGGCGCGCGCGCAAGCCCGGGCACCGACGTCTACTCCATGGCCGCCACCCTCTACCGCATGCTCACCGGCAAACACGCCATCGAGGCGCGACGACTCGATGAGTGGCTGGTCGCGGTGCAAAGCCAGGAGTCGCCGCCCGCCATCACGCTCAACTCGAACATCCCGGTACGCGTCAGCGAAGCACTGGGAAACGCCCTGAGCCGCGACCCGAGTCAGCGACCGCAGACGGTGCGGGAATTTTTGGAGATGCTCGGAATCGGATAGGGCGCAAACGCTGGAAGCTTGAAGCTGGAGGCTGGAAGCCGCGACCAGTCAGTCCACCGGCGCGAAGAAATCAGACTGGTTGCGGCCTCTAGCTTCGAGCCTCCAGCCTCAAGCCCTCTTATCCCCCGAACATCTCCCAATAAACCCAAACTCCGGTCACAACGGTCGCAACCAGGAGTCCGAGCACGATGCGGCCGAGGCGGCGATGGGGCGCGGGGTTGGCGCGGGCGCGCTTCGCGTTCTTGATCTGCCAGATCCAGAGCAGCAGGACGGGCAGTGCGAAGCAGAGGTGAATCGTCAGCACCAGCACGGGAAGCGGCGGCTTGTCGTCCATCGTCCGCAACGCCCCCTCGAAGGCGACCAGCGCGATCACGAAGAGCAAGAAGGCGGAGATCATCAACGTCGCGTGGGTGCGGATCCGGCCGCGACGTGCCTGAAAAATCGCCAACCCCATGATGGGCAGAACGGCGACCATCGTCACGAGGAAGAGATCGACGAAGAAGGGTGCGTCGGTCCCGAACAGGGCAATCAGATGCGGCACGGCCCAGAATGTACCCTGTCTGCATGGATCCCCGAGTGGAGGAAGCGCGGCGCACGGCGTTCGTGCTCTATGAAGGCATCGAAACGCCCCATCGTTCCTGCGGCATCGCGCTGGCGGAGACCTTCGGGCTCGAAACGGCCGCGTACCAGTCCTTCCGCAAGGGGGGCATCACCGGGGAGGGGCCCTGTGGCGCGATTCAGGCGGGAATGAACGTCCTGGGCCAACTTCTCGGCGACCCCGACCCGACCGGTGGAATCACCCCGGAGCTGCGCGCCGCCGCCGCCGACTACCAACGCCGCTGGAAAGAGGAGCTTTTTGCCGGCCAAGCGACCCCGGATGTCGTCTGCAACCACCTGACCGAGCCGCTCGGGGAATTCATGGGCGCGGGCAGGATCTCCTTTTGCACCCATCTGGTCGCCACCGTGGCCGCTCTGGTAGCGGAGGTCGCCATTCGCCACGGCGCCGACATTGCCGTGCACTCCCGGCGCAGTTGACCTGCCCTCCGGGCGCCCTTACTCTTGGCCCGCTATGCAGGAAAACCCCATCCTGACGGTGATGAAGCTGGTCATCTGGACCGCGTTCACCATCTTCCTCGGCCTGAATTTCTATCAGTATTCGAACCTCGAAGAGAAGTTCGTGAAAACGCGGGACAAGGTCGATGATCTCGTCTCCAGCGTGGCGGAAGTAGGCCGCAAGGTCGATGACCTCGCCGCCAGCACCACGGCGATCGGCCGCAAGGTCGATGATCTCGCGGAGCGCGGCGTCGCGGTGGCGGTCGGACCGGCACGCGGAGATCCCGAAGGCGCGACCACCGAGACGGAGCCCAAGGGCAAGCCCTCGACCATTCGCGGCAAGACCTTCTACCCCCGCAACGAGGGATGGACGGTGCTCGCCGATAAGAGCGCCAACGAGGACCGCACGAAGTTCATCGCCGATGCCGACCTGATCGACTGGAATGCAACGCTGCGGACCGCGTTCGCCGGCGCACCGAAGGGGCTCAACCCCTTCAGCGACGACCGCACGACGACCGTCGGAACGCTAGCGGATTACGTTCTCTGCCCTCTCGCTCAGGTGATGCGCGAGGACAACCTGCAGTGGAACGCCTTGGTCGCCAGCCGCATCGAGGAGAGCCCCGACCACAAGCGCTACATGATCTACCTGCGCAAGGGCGTGCGCTGGCACGACCCGGAGCCGGCGATGATCGCGAAGCATCCGTGGCTCAAGGAGCCGCGCTACGTGACCGCGAAGGACATCAAGTTCTTCATCGACATCATCAACGACCCGAACACCGGCTCGCCGCTCAAATTCCAATACGAGAAGGTGGAAGAGGTGATCGTCCACAACGACCACCAGGTGGAAATCGTCTGGAAGGACGCGCGTTTCTACTCGCGTTCCTCGACGCTCGACATCCAGCCCATTCCCGCGCACATCTGGGGCAGCAATCCGAAGGGCGAGCCCTACTCGGCCGACGACGTCGGCGCGCAGTTTTCCAAGCACTGGTTCGGCAAGAGCATGTGCGGCTGCGGCCCCTACCGTTTCGTCCAGTACAAAAGCGGCGAGTACATTCGCCTGGAGCGGTCCGAAAGCTACTTCGACCTGCGTGCCACCTGCAAGGAGTGGTTCATGAACATCATCACCGATGAGCAGGCGCGGATGGCGCGGATGTGGAACAACGGCCTCGCCTACACGACGCTGCCCACGGAGAAGTATCGACAGCTCGTGCTGCAAGGCGACGACGAGCGCCCGCTTCCCGAGTTCATCGACCACGAAAAGCCCGCCCCCGCCGCGTGGGACTTCACCTACTTCCTCTGGCGTCGCCCCACCTACGGCGGCTTCGGGTGGAACCAACGCAAGAAGATCCTTTCCGACAAGCGTGTACGCCAGGCGCTGACGCTCGCCCTCAACCGCGCGAAGGTGGTGGAAAAGGTCTTCTACGGCCTCGGCGAAGTGATCGCCGTGGGCGACTCGGTCTTCAGCCCCTACTTCCCCGCTCACATCAAGCCGCGTCCGTTCGACCTCGAGCAGGCGAAGGGGTTGCTGGAGCAAGCGGGCTGGAAAGACACGGACAATGACGGCGTTCGCGACAAGATGATCGACGGCCGCAAGGTCGATCTCGAGTTCACCCTGCTCATCTCGGCGGGCTCTCCGCCGCAGGGGCAGATCGTGCAGATGTACAAGAACGACCTGCTCGAAATCGGCGTGAGGATGAAGCCCGATCCGGCGGAGTCCGCGCTCTGGTCGCGCAAGATCCACGACCGCGAGTTCGACGGGTTCATCATCTTCTGGACCGCCGGCCTCGACAGCGACCCCAAGCAGATATGGGAGTCGAAGCGCGCCGACGAAACCGCGTCGAGCAACTACACCGGCTTCCGCAATGAAGCGGCCGACGGGATCTTCGAACAGCTCGAGACGGAGTTCGACTTGAAACGTCGCATCGAGCTCTTCCACGAGTGGTTCCAGATCCAGTTCGACGAGAACCCCTACACGTGGATCTGGTCGGTCAAGTCGCCCATTATCGTCAACGCGGAGTGGCGCATCCCGGAGCCGCAGCTTCCCAGCCCGAAGGTGGACGGCCGCCTCATCTTCCGTTGGAAGAAGCGCGGGTAGCTCGGTGAAGTCCTATGTCGTAAAGCGTCTGCTGCTGATGATCCCGACGCTGTTCGGGGTCTCGATTGTGGTGTTTGCCGTCGTCACCTCGGCGCCGCAACCGCCGATCTCGGCGCAGGTGCCGTCCGATCTCGAATCGGCGGCCGAGACGGGTGCGGCGGGCGGACTGAGCCAATCGGTGAAGGTCTTTCGGGCGCAGTACGGCCTCGATAAACCGAAGGTTCTCAACACCTTCTTCTCGATCGACAAGTCGGAGGTCGAATC
>CBDURV010000471.1:0-3880 GCA_965369495.1 uncultured bacterium | reverse complement strand
CGAGGCGCTGAGCTTGAGCGTGCGGATCAACTCGACGGGATCGGTATTGGGGCTGGCCCATGGCTGGAGGTCGCGGTCCAACTGCCAGATAAACGCGGGCATCCACGCCGCGAACGCGATGGTGAATGTGAGGCCGGCCGTCGCGGCGCGTCGGATTCCCGCGCGTGTGCGATCGTGGGCCACGTACCAGAGGCCGCCGGCGATGATCGCGAAGAACCCGAAGTAGTGCGCATAGGCAATCAGCGCGGCGGAGAGTCCCCACAGAATCGCGCTGCGCCTGTCGCGCCGGTCAAAGAACCGCAGGTAGGCGAGGCCGAAGATCGGGGCCGTCGCGGCGAGCAACGCATAGCTGCGCAGTTCGGCGGAGTAGTAGATCAGGTACGGGCTGTGCGCGGCGAGCAGTCCGGTGAGCAGCGCGCAGCGTGGGTCAAACCAGCGCCAAGCCAGCAGCATCACGAGCGCGACGGCCACCGTTCCGAGAAACACGTGGGGCCAGCGCTCGAGCAGGGCGCGCTCGCCTCCCACGCGATAGCAGATCCACTCGATCCAATAATGCAGCGGCGGGTGTCCGTCGCGCATGACCTTGACGTCCAGTTCGCCGATCGTATCGCTCTGCGTGACCATGGCGAAGTCGTACGCCTCGTCGCTCCACACCGACTGGCGCTGCATCGCGTGGCGTACGCGCAGGGCGCCGGCCAGCAGGACGATGGCGCAGGCGAGCAGGAGCAGGGGCCGCTTCACGAGTGGTCCCTTGGCTCGAAGAGCAGCACCCGCGCAGGAAAACGGTAGTCGTCCCAGTGTGTTTCCCACGAATGCACCACGGTTCCGTGGCGGTGGAGCGCGTCGAGAAGTTGGAAGTGGATGCCGTACTCCGCTTGGTGGAGCGCCCCGGCGGCCCAGGCGGGGTTCTCGTGCATGCGCTTGGCTTCCGGATCGCCCGGAAAGTCCAAACGCATTACGAACCACACTCTTCCGCCGCTATCGAGATGCTCGGCCAGGGTGCGCACCTGGCGCCCGATGAGGTCGTCGTCGCGGGACATCGCGAACCGGTGGACCGTGTCGAGCCAGGGAAGTGGTTGCGCGTAGGGCGGCGCGCTGACGGGAGAGTCGCCGCGGTACGCGTGGCAGAAACTGAGCATCGACCAAGCGGGGCTGACGACGACGCGGTCGTTGGACTGCTCCGCGATTTCGACCGTTCGGGCCGCGGCGGTCATGGCGGATGTTTCCGCGTGGCTCCACTCGGACTCGCGATGCGCGCGCACGCCGGCCCACACGAGCAGGCCCAGAGCGAACGCGCCGTGCAGGCGCGCCGGCAGGCGACGCCCGCGCCCGATCGCGATGTCGCCCAGCGACCCCATGCGGGATCCATAGAGGCATGCGGCGGGTAGCAGCAGCAGCGCGTGACCGACCAGATAGCGGGCGCCGAGTATGCCTCGATTGAAGTGGGCCAGCCATGCCAGTACGACGCCACCGAGCGCTGTGACGACCAGTGCGGTGAACTCCATTCGTTCGCGCGCCGGGCGCCGCACGTAGAGGAGACCGAGCAGCAGGCAGCCGAGCAGGATCCAGCCCGCCGTTGGCCCCCAGGGCAGGCTGAACGGCAGCAGCATGCTTCGCGCGGCGAATGAACGGGTTGCCCAGGTGAAGCGGTCTTCCGCAAGCTGTTCGAAAAACCCCGGCAGCCATGCGCCGAAGACGATCAGGAACGTGAGCGCGCCCACGCCGACGGCACGCAGGTCGCGGCGCGAGAGCACGTAGAGTCCCGAAGCGGCGATCAGGAAGAAGCCGAAGTAGTGGGTCAGCGCGAGCGCCGCCGCGGCGACGCCCCACACGATGGCACTGCGTACGTCTGATGTCCGGAGCAGGCGCAGCAGCGCGAGTCCGTAGAGCACCGTCAGCACTGCATAGAGCGAGTAGCTGCGGAATTCGGTGGAACTGTAGATGAAGTAGGGGCTGGTGGCCGCGATGATGCCGGTCAGCAGCGCGCAGCGGGGGCCGAAGGCGCGCAGGGCGAGCAGCATCACGAGTGCGACGGCGAGCGTGCCCAAGGCGACGAGATGAATGCGGCGGCGGTAGGCGCCCTCGCCGCCGAGAGCGACGACGCAGCGGTCGAGCAGATAGGGCAGCGGCGGATGGCCCTCGACGCGGCGCAGGATGGAAATCATCTCGGCCGTGGACTGGCTGCCGATGACGACACCGTAGTTCTGGGCCTCGTCACCGGACAGCGAGTCGAGGGGCAATACGCGCGCCGTACGGAGCGCCAGAGCAATCAGCACGATCGCGATCGCGGCGGCCCAGTAGACCCTGCGATTCATGAATCCGTGCTGACCGGCGTGGGAACGACGCGCCCCGCCGTGTCATCCGCTTCGGTGGATTCTTCGTGGTACTCGGCGTCGGTGTTGACGTTCCACGGGTCGCGGTCATCGGTGCCGAGCAGATTGCGCGCGGCCAGCAGCGCCGCCATCATGGAGTGGTCCTGGTTGTTGTACTTGTGCATCCCGTTGCGGCCGGCGGGTGCGAGGTTGGGTGCCTCGGCGCGCAGCCAGTTGCGGATGACGGCGACCGCCTCGCGATAGCCCTCGTCGTAGATCGGATACGCCTTGGGCATGCGCACGACGGCGCCGTCCACGATCGCGTCGTGCCGGGCCAGGCCGATGCGGACGATCTCGTCGCGGCCGAGTGCGATGAGCGCTTCGTCGTCCATCGCCCAGAGGTCGTCGCCTTCGAAGCAGAAGTACTCGAGGCCGAGCACGTTCATGTCGGGGTCGGGCACCATCGCTTCCGACCAGCGCCGGAAATTCTGGACGCGTCCGACGCGGACACTGGGCTCGTGGATGTAGATCCAGTTGTCGGGGAGACACTCGCGCTCCTTGACGATCAGCGCGACGGTCAGGAAGTCGCGGTAGCGCAGCGAGCCGGCGGCAGCAACAACGTCGTCGGGTGCCGCGGGTTCCATGGCTTCGACCAGGTCGCGCAGCGGCATGGAACTGATTACGCGCTCACACGGGTAGCGGTGCTCGGCGCCGCCGGCATCACGGCAGATCGCGGCAGTGATGCCGCCGTCGTCGCGTTCGAGACGCACGACCGTGCGATCCATATCGACGCGGCAACCGCGCTCCTCGACCAACTCCACGCAGCGCTCCCACATGCGTCCCGGCCCGAGTCGCGGGTAGCGGAAGCGGTCGATCAGCGTCTTGACCACGCCGCCGCCCGGCCGACGAATGCGCAGTGCGGAAAGAACGGCGCTCGTAAGGCTCAGCCCCTTGATGCGCTGCGCCGCCCAGTCGGCGGAAATCTCGTCGCAGGGCATGCCCCAGACCTTCTCGGTGTAGGAACGGAAAAACGTCTCATAGAGGCGTTCGCCGAAGCGGTTGACGACCCAGTCGCGAAACGAGCGCTCCGGCCGGATCGGGCGCACGCGCCGGTACAGGTAGCTCATGACGCTCATGAACGAGCGGCGCAGGCCGAGGTTGCGCAGCGCGTTGGCCGGTCGAAGCGGATAGTCGAAGAACTTGCCGTCGTAGTAGATGCGCGAAAGCCGTTGCACCTCGATGAATTCGTCCGGCAGGATCTCGCGCCAGAGCGCCTCGATTTCGTTGTTCTTCGAAAAGAAGCGATGGCCGCCGATGTCGAAGCGAAACCCCTTGTAGCGAGCCGTGCGCGCGATGCCGCCGACGTACTCGGCATCCGCCTCCACGATGGTGCTGGGCCGCCCAGCCTTGGCGAGTTCATAGGCTGCGGTAAGCCCGGCGGGGCCCGCCCCGATGATGAGGATCTCGCTCTCGCCCGGCATTGAGCGCGCAGTATACGGACTGAAGAGAGCTTGAGGCTTGAAGCTGATATGGATGCCGCCTTCAAGAGCCAATCGAGTTTTCTCTTC
>CBDURV010000470.1:0-3881 GCA_965369495.1 uncultured bacterium | reverse complement strand
GCCAACGACGGCTGTATCCTCGAATACCGCTTCGTTGGCGCGGCGCAGTCCACGCACAAGCGCAGCCGGCCGAAGCCAGATGGATTGATTCACAGCCGCTCAGATAAAACCGGGCCCCCCGGCCAAAGACTGGAGGGCCCGCTTGTTGGAAGCTGAAAACCCGCGATCAGCGGACCATTCGGGTGTAGCTCGCCTCGAGTGCGCGCGTCAGTCGCGTGTGGCACTCGTCGAGATGCGCCTTGGTGTAGGTGTCCAGCTCCGGAGCCCTTTCGATCGCGCCGCCGAGTTCCTTGGCCAGTTCCTTGATGTAGTAGCGAACCAGCGTCTGGATCTGCGGCGGGTAGTAGCCCTCGCCCGAAAGAAGGATCGAGTTGAGGTGGCTCACGTACTCGCGCTGCAGGTTGCGGCGCATGGTGGTAATCGCCGGCTTCTGGTTGGTCGAGGGCATCTGGCCCACGCCGTCGAGGTCCCCGAAGACGGTTTGCTGGAGCGTGCCGAAGATGTCCGGCGCGGTCAGGAACTCCTGCCCCTCCGGCGTCTTGCGCGCGGCGCCCAGCACGCGGCGCAAACGATCCGGCGACGTGATGCCGTAGACGAGGCCCATCTGGATGCGCAGCACGTTGTCGTAGTAGGGGTAGCCGTAGCCCTCGAAGAAGAGGGTCATCCAGTCGTCGCCCCATAGATCGGGCGCCAGCTTCTGCAGAAGCTCCGCCTTGAACTGGTAGTACTCGTCGTCGAGCAGTTCGGAGCAGATGAAGTCGAGCGCTTCGCGCTGCTTGGCGCCGGAAACCGGCACGAGCGGCGGACGCGCGTTGGGATCGCCGCGGTGGTCGCGGTGCAGGTACTCGCCGCCGATAAAGCGGGCCGCGAACGTGCCGGCGTTACGCGCCTCGACGAGTTGCATGTTGATCGCGCGGCGCAGGCGGTTGTAGCCCTCGCCCTTGTCCACGGCGCGCGCCTCGAGATCCTTGCGAAGCTGGCGCATGAGCTTGATGCGACCCTTCGCGTAGCTCATCGGATCGGTGCCCATGTCCCAGCGGTTGATGAGCGGATCCGCCGAGTACGTGTCCTCGTCGGTGCCGTAGTCGAGGCCTTTTTCCGCCACGCGCTCGAGCACCTTGGGCAGCTTCTTTTCGTCGGGCGTGTAGCCGTACTCGATCGCCCAGTAGTCGTACGGGCCGAGCGTGGTCATGGCGAACGCGCCCTGCTGCTGGCCCTCGGGCGCAACCAGGAGCGGGTTGTAATCCATCACCGAGCCGGCGACGACACCCGGCTTGTCCTTGCCGAAGACCTCGGCGTCGGTGCGGTAGATAGAGGCCTTGAAGTTGTGACGCAGGCCGAGCGTGTGGCCCACCTCATGCATCACGGTGTCCTTGATGAACTGGCCCAAAACCTCCTCGGGCAGGGGGCCCGTGGCGCCCTCGCCGGGCGTCTTGAGCAGCAGTCCGCAGGTGGCGACCTGGTGCGCGACGCCCTGGCCATGGCTGCAGAACGCGCGACGCGCGTTGGGGTGCAGGTTGGGCCTCGCGGATCCTTCGGGAATCGCGTCCAGGAACTCGTCGCCGGCGGGCACAAGGCCCAGGCGCTTGAAAATCGGACTGATCTTCATGAACTCGCGGCCGCGCGATCCGACAAGCGCCTTGGGCAGCGCACGGATCTCCAATCGGTACTCCCGCAGCGTGTAGCGGATGTAGCTGTCATCGAAAATGATGTCCGCATCGAGGATCTGGCCCGTCTCCGGATGCACGCGACTCGGGCCCATGGCGAACGGCCGCTCCGAATAGATCCAGCGGAAGAAGTTCCAGCGCACGTCCTCCGGCGCCTTGTCCTGGTGGGCCAAGTCGGTCTGCTGGTGAACGATGATGGCGTCGTCGAAGCCGAGCTTGGCGTACGCCTTGTTCCACTCCTCGATGCCTTCGCGCACATAGCGGCGGAAGCGCACCGGCACCGTCTTCTCGATATAGAACTCGATCGGCTTCTTGGGCGGGGAGAGCTTGAGCTTGGTATCGAGCTTCTGCAGGTGCCAGCGGTTGATGTAGCGCAGGTTGCGCTTGTCGTCCTTGTTGCTGACGCTGAAGTCCTTGAGCACCGTCGTGAAGAAGCCGACGCGCTGATCCGCCTTGCGCGGACGGTAGCCGGTCTTCGGCAGCGCCGAGACCGAGTAGTGCAGCTTGATCAGCTTGCCCGTACGGTCGGGCATGGTGACGCTCAGCTCGGTGTTGCTCGGAAAGCTTCCGGGCGAACTGAAGGTCGCCAACGACGAGTCGCGCGAACGACCCACCGAGCCGAAGAACAACGTCGCGCCCGAGGCGAAGAAGCCGCGGCCGTCGATGATCCAGCCGCCCTTGGGGCCGCGACCCATGATGCGGTAGGTCGCCAGCACGCGATCGGTATAGGTGCGCTTGATGGCGGCCGCGATGCGCTTGTCGCCCTTGGCGACGTAGCCCGCGTTGCGCTCGAGCAGCACCAGCTTGCGGCCGTGCTTCTTGAAGATGAGGTGCCAGTCGTTCCACTGCCAACCCGCCTGCGTCGTGCCGCCCGCGATACTTGTCGCGAGCAGGAAGGGCTTGTTGGTGTTGCGGACCTCGACATACATCTTCTCGGGCGGGCGTTCCTTATCGACATAGAGATTCCAGAAGCCCTCCGTGGTGGTGAGCAGCTTCATCTCCTTGCCGATCTTGTCCCAGCCCGGAATCGGCGGCTTCTTGGGCTTGGGCTTGGTCGTCTGCGCATGGAGTGCGGGTGTAGCGACAAGTATCGCGGCCAAAAGGCAGATACGCCTGATCATGGTTCTTCTCCTTGCGCGAATACACCGCGCGGAACGCTATACGGATCGGTTGTGCGCGCCCTCGGGCGCAGGGCCAGTCCCTTAGGGTACCCTGCGAACGTGATCACGGGCTGCGTAGACGATCCTCTCTTCGACCGCCACCGGACCGGTTCGGGCCACCCGGAACGCCCCGAGCGGCTCGAAGCGGTACGACGCGGGCTGGAAGGGCTCGAATGGGTGGCCGTGACACCGCGCGACGCGACCCGCGCGGAGGTCGAAGCGGCCCACACCGCGACGTATCTCGACAGCGCGCGCACGCGAATTGCCGCCGGCGAAAGCCATCTCGACGCCGATACCGCCGTCTGCGAGGAGTCGTGGGCCGCAGCAATCCGCGCGGCCGGCAGCGCGCTGGCGCTGGGCGAGGCGTGGCTCGACGGCACGATCGAGGCGGGATTCGCCGGCCTCAGGCCCCCCGGCCACCACGCCGAGCGCGAACGGGCGATGGGTTTTTGCCTGATCGACAACATCGCGGTGCTCGCCTATTTCCTACGTGCGCGCGGCAAGCGGGTGGCGATCGTCGACTGGGACGTCCACCACGGCAACGGCACGCAAAACATCTTCTGGGACGAACCGGAGGTCGGCTACTTAAGCCTCCACCAGTGGCCCCTCTACCCGGGCACCGGCGCCGTGACCGATACCGGCGCGGGCAACATCAAGAACATCTGCCTGCCCGCCGGGAGCGGCGACTCCGACTATGCGCGCGCGTTCGAGACGGATGTGCTGCCGTGGCTGGAGCAACGCGCGCCCGACGTGATCCTGGTGAGTGCCGGTTTCGACGCGCACCGCAGCGATCCGCTGGCGTCGATGAGCGTTTCCAGCGAAGCGTTCGGGCGCTGGACCGAAATGCTGTTGTCGAACGGCGCCGCCCTGCTCTCGCTGCTCGAGGGCGGGTACGACCTGCGGGCGCTCGAGGAGTCGGTGCGGGCGCACGTCAGCGCGCTGGTGAATAGCCCCAAACTGAATAGCCCCAGACCACGCGCGTGAAACACGGCGCGACGATGCGCCCGTCGCGGCGAATCACATGGCGCCGAATTGGATCGCCTTTGGTGATGCA
>CBDURV010000469.1:0-3884 GCA_965369495.1 uncultured bacterium | reverse complement strand
GGTCGTCGCCGCCCGGGCCCTCGCAGGTCATGGACGCGCCGGGGCCGACGCGGCTTTCGAGATCGCGCGCGGTGAATATCTCGCCTTCGAACGGCTTGGCGACGATTTCCTCGGAGAACGGCCGAATCGACAGCGAGTGGCCGCCGCGTACCCAGCGCGCATGCAGGTCGGGATGGCAGGCGGCGCAAGCGTCGCTGCCCACGAAGCCGTTCCGGGTCTGTTCCACGGGCGTGTGGTCGCGCCGCAGCCGCGGATAGGAGGTGTCGCCGGGTGAGACCAGCAAGGGGGTGAGCGCGAGCACCGCGCCGGCGAGCAGTCCAATGGCGAACGGGAAACGCACGGCCCGATTCTACGTCGCGCGTTCCCCGGGGGAGCGGTCCGTTCCAATAGGCCTCCATGAAGAGGACCGCGGCCCTGCTACTGATGCTGCTCGCGTCGTGCGTGACGACGAGTTCGTCACGTACCACGAGCAAAACTACGCGCCCGGGGGACCGCCTGTATCGCAAGGGCGACGAAATCGTCATTTGCGGGCAGCTTTTCCATACCGGCGCGAAGGTCGTGTTGTGGATGGACCCGGGCGGCTACGACGCCTACCGGCCGCACCGCCATCTCGACGAGAAGAACGAGGCGCCCTCGCGCGGGAAGGGGGCGGCACGCTACGGCACGTTTCGGCGCGATCTGCCGCCCGACGTGGAGCGGCGCGTTAGCGAGCAGGGCTGGGACATCGCCGATCTGCGCCAGGTCGTGAACCGCATCGTGCTGCACTACGACGCCGCCGGCAGTTCGCAAAAGTGTTTCACGGTCCTGCACGACGTCCGCGGTCTGTCCGCGCACTTCATGCTCGACGTGGATGGAACCATCTACCAGACGCTCGACGTGAAGGAGCGTGCGTGGCATGCGGGCACGGCGAACGACGACTCGGTCGGGATCGAGATCGCAAACCTGGGCGCCTATCCCGATGCCAAAGCGCTGGGTGAGGGGGACGGGGTCGTCGAGGGCGAAATCCAGGGCCAGAGCCTCTATCAGCGCCCGTTCACCAATCGCCAGTACGAAGCTCTCGCGCGTCTTTGCGTCACGCTCTGCCGCGTACTGCCGGAGATCCGGCGCGAGTTTCCGCGGGGCCCGGACGGCGTCGTCGTACCCGCCGTGATGCCTGTCGGCGGCAAAGACTTCGCCGGGATCCTGGGGCACTATCACCTGACGCGCGGCAAGGTCGATCCCGGACCGGCGTTCGACTGGGAGCGCCTCGAAAAACAAATGAGGAAGCTTCGATGAAGAACCGTCTGGGAATTCTCGTGTTGATTGCCTGCGCGGCGTGCGGCGGCGACGGTTCGCTGGAAGAGGCGCGCGCGGCGTTTCAGCTCATCTCTCCGCGCGGCGACGGCATCGTGAACGACGCCTCGCCGACCGTGCGATGGAATGTCTTGCCGCAAGCGGCCAGCTACCGCGTCATCGTCGCGCGCGATCCCGCGGGGCAGTCGATTGTCGAGCGGAGTCCGGCCGTAGTGGGCAGCAGCTACACGCTGACCGCGGAACTGGACGACGCGACGGTCTACTACGTCACGGTCGTCGCCGATTCCGTCTTCGGAACACCGCTGGAGACGGTCGGACCCGTGCGGTGCAGGACGCTTCTCCTACCCGACTGGTTCCCCCCGTTCCGCGTCGTGGCCAACGATGCGGATGCGCGCCAACCCGGCTATCGACTGGTGAGCCTGATCGATCGATCGAATCCCCGCGACTTGAGCGCCGGCGCGCTGCTGCTGTTCAACGGCGAAGGCGAAATCGTCTGGTGGTACATGCATCCGGGGGGCGGCCAGATATCGGCCCAGCAGCCGACATCGCGCGGCACGATCTTTACGATTCAGCGAGGCGTCTCGTACGAAATGGACTGGTCCGGCAATCGACTTTGGGAACGCCCGGGCGATTCGATCACGCATCACGAGATCACCACGGGGCCCGACGACAACTACATGTACATGATGTGGGTTTTTGAGGATTACCTGGGGACTTCGTTCGAAGGCGACGGAATCGAACTGGTCGATCCGGTGACCAACGAGATCATCTGGACCTGGAACATCTTCGATCACTTCCGGCCAGAGGACTTTCTCGACATCCCGGAAGCTGGCCAAGAGGGGCTGTCACGCATGGGCGTCGACTGGAGCCATTCGAACGCGATTACCTGGGACGCCGACCGCTCCATTATCTGGATGTCCATTCGGCATTTCGATCGCGTCATCGGCATCGACTACCCCTCGGGCGAGGTGGTCATCACGCTCGGCAAGGGCGGCATCGGCGGGCCCGAACTGATGAGCCATCAACACGCAGTGGAGATCCAGCCGGACGGTTCGTTGATGATCTGGAACAACGGCAACGCCCACAACCCGCAGGTCAGCCGCGTGCGTCAGTTCTCCTTCGACGAGACGCTGGGTACGCACGAGATTCTCTTCGACTGGGTCGATGAGCCGCCGTTTTTTGATTCCGCTGTCGGCGATGCGAACCGGTTGCCGAACGGCAACACACTGGTGACCGCGGGCATTTCCGGGCGCACAATCGAACTGGATCCGAACGGGCGAATCGTCTGGGAGATCAGCATGGGGCGGGGCATCGGCTACTGGTTTTACCGCAGCGAGTTGGTGCCCGCGGCGTGGCTCCCGGACTGGATCCTGGACCCCTTCGATTGATTGCCAGTGTTCGGGAATCGGCTATCCTTCGGCCCGGTGTTGCTGGCACATCCGCTGACGCGGATGTAGCGACACCCCCGATGCCAGGATGGCGGAGTGGTCAAACGCATCAGACTGTAAATCTGACCTCTTAGGAGTACGCTGGTTCAAATCCAGCTCCTGGCACCAGTCCAGCAAAGAGGCCGGCTCCCAAGAGTCGGCCTCTTTCTATTCCCGGTCGAGTTCGACTTCGAGAACTGTCGGCGCGTCGTCGCGCACCGTGACGTTCGTCAGCGTCCGCTCGTGGAACCCCGGCACGCGAATCGTCAGCTCCGGATACGTGCCCGGCTTCGACCAGCCGCGGATTTCGGTCGTCGGCTCATTGGCTTGAGCCCCCCAGCCACGCTCCTCCCACTCCGCACGGGCGCGCGGAACTTCGAGCGGTTCGCCGTCCTCGACAAACCGGATGATGACGTTGCCCGCCCCCGTCACACGGTGGCGAATGGGACCGTCGGGCAACTCGTCGAAGGGGAACGCGTCTTCCAACCTTCCAAGCTCTGCATCGTCGAGGTGGATGACCACGGTGAGCGCGCAGTCGCGGGGTACGCATTCGAATCGCACGCTTCCATTCGCATCGACAAACGAAAAGCTGTAGCCATGACGCAGGTGCGCATGGTGCCAGGCAACCGAGGCGCTGGCGGCTGGCGCGCCGCGCGGATCCTCGATGTTGAGGGTCAGCGTGCCGAGGTCGGGTAGCGTCAATTCGCCGATGTCCTCGTCGCTTTCGCCGACGGCGTGGAAGAGGATCGGGCTGCCGGTTTCGAACTGTCGTGTCATGTATTGGCGGAGCGCGGCGACCGGATCGGACGGTTCGGGCGCCTCCGGAGGCTTGGGCGCGAAGACGTAGATGCCACCGCCTTCGGGGTCGACGTTGCCGAGCTCGAACCGGCCATCGTCGTCGGCGGTCACGAGTTCGTTTGGCTGCGGATCCCCGGTCGCGGCATGTTGCGGCGCAACGCGGTAGCGCGCGGCCGGTGCACCATCCGCCGTCACGAGCCGCCCGCGAATCGTGAGGGCTGCTGGCAACGTCAGGGTCATGGCCGACCCCAGCCGCACGTGCTCGAGATGCACCCACGTCGGCGACGCTGCGTCGTGGTCGGCACCGATCGTCACCGTGTACTCCACGTCGGGCAGCGGCCCGAACCGGAAGAGGCCCGCCTCGTC
>CBDURV010000468.1:0-3890 GCA_965369495.1 uncultured bacterium | reverse complement strand
AACTGGTAGATCTTCATGCCATCGACCGAAGCCGCTGCCGCCGCCGCCTCGCCGGAGTCGCCGCTCTTGGCAGCCGCGTCCGCTTCGCCGCCGAAGTCCCAGCCGCTGTCCACGAACTTCTTCATGACCGCCGCGTCGGTGAAGATGAAGATCGCCTTGAAATCCTTGGCGCCCAGGCCGACGCCGACGCCAACCTCGCGCATCTTCATGTAGGTGACCTTCTTGGTCTTGTTGTCGGTCATGCAGCCGTAGCCGTTGCCCGAGGCGAGCACGAAGAGGTTGATCCCGATGTTGGTGAACACCGCGTAGCCGACGGACTTGGCTACCTCGTCCTTGGTGGAGGGCTTCGCCTTGTAGAGCTCAGCGAGAGCTCCGTCGCGCATATTGCGGACATTCGTCTGCTTTTCCGGCTTGTTCGAACCCTCGACCGTCTTGCAGCCTGAGCTCACGAGCATCCCCGCACAGGCGAGGGTAAGTAGTGTGATACGTAGCATTTTAGTACTCCTTTTCGGGCAGTCTGGCAGCGCCGCGAGGTGGAATCAAGGAATCTACCGGGTGCCGAACAGTCGGTCGCCCGCGTCGCCGAGGCCCGGCAGGATGTAACCGTTCTCGTTCAGGCGCTCGTCGATGCCCGCGGCGAAGATCTCAACGTCGGGGTGCCGCTCCCGCATGTGATCGAGGCCTTCGGGCGCCGCGACAACGCACAACATGCGCAGACTCGTGCAACCCGCGCGCTTGAGCAGATCCACGGTGGCGGAGGCCGAGTGGCCCGTCGCCAGCATCGGGTCGAGAATGCACGCCCGGCGCTGCTCGATGTCGCTCGACAGCTTCTGGTAGTACTCGACGGGGCGCAGTGATTCCTCGTCGCGATACATGCCGACGACGTTGACGCGCGCCGACGGGATCAGATCGAGCACGCCCGGCAGCATTCCGAGTCCCGCGCGCAGAATCGGCACCACGGCGATCTTCTTCCCGGCGATGCGCTCGACATCGACCGGTCCGGCCCATCCTTCGATGGTGGTGCGGTCCAAGGCGAGATCGGCGAACGCCTCGTAGGCGAGCAGGTAGGTGATTTCGCGTGTCAGGTCGCGAAAGGTGGCGGTGGGAAGGTCGTCGCGCCGCAGCAGACCCAGCTTGTGACGGACGAGGGGGTGATCGACAGCATGGATGCCCACGCGCCGAGGGTACCGAATTCCCGAGCGGTCATAGGCCCTGTCTGAGAGGGTGTGAACAAATCCATCTGGCTTCGGCCGGCTACGCTTGCGCGTGGACTGCGCCGCGCCAACGAAGCGGTATGCGCTGATACAGCCGTCGTCGGCGCGGCTTGCCACACACAAGCTCGCTCGCCCTCGGGCCGACGATGGATTAGTTCACACCCTCTGAGAACTCCATCGTCGGGCCGAGGCGTTCGATGATCGTGGCGCGCACGCTTGACGCCGGCGTCATGCTGGGATCATGATTGAACACCGCATCGTCCCCGACTCGAACATCATCGAGTTCGTCATTGACGGCACGATCGAGAAGGAAGATCTCGAAAAGACGCTGCTCGCCTGCGAGCTGTTCATCAGCGAGCACGACACGATTCGCATCCTCAAGCACGTCAAGAGCATCGGCAGCATCGATCCCTCGGCCGCGTGGGACAACCTCAAGTGGAGCTGGCGCAACATCAGCCACATCTCCCACGTCGCGCTGGTGGCCGACCAGAAGTGGATGGAGATCTGGAGCAAGCTCGCCAGCCCGTTCGTGAACGCCGAGGTGCGCTCGTTCGGTTCCGACGAGATCGATCAGGCGCGCGAGTGGTTGAAAAGCGCTGACTAGCGGTTGTTACGCCACTCACGAAAGCGCTCGAGGATGCCCTTGGGCGCCTCGGACGGTTGCGGTTCGGCCGCCACCTCGCGACCGCGGAAGTACGCCACCGCCTCCTCGTCGCTGTCGAACATCTCGAAGTAGGTTCCGATGCCGACCGTTGCCAGCGTCTTGCGCAGCAGCTTGGTGGGCTGGCTCAAGACCGCGTCCCCGTCGTGATGGCGGGTGCGCTTGGCGGCGTCGATCAGAAACGAGATCGCGGTCGACGTGACGATCTCGACTCCGATGAGATTGATCACGATCCGCACGCGCAGCGTCTCGAACAACTTGTCCAGCTTGGCGCGGGCTTCCGGCGCGGTGCGCGCGTCGAATTCGCCGTGGACCGTCAAGACCGTCACGTTCCCAACCTGTTGCTCATCGATTCGCATGGCGCCAGCCTACCGCGCGAGTGAGTCCGAGGGTGAGAATCAATCCATCTGGCTTCGGCCGGCTGCGCTTGCGCGTGGACTGCGCCGCGCCAACGAAGCGGTATTCGAGGATACAGCCCTCGTCGGCGCGGCTTGCCACACACAGGCTCGCTCGCCCTCGGGCCGACGATGGATTGATTCACAACCTCTCAGTCGGCCAGTAGCGTGTCGATTTCGCGAATCAAATCCTTGCGCAGCGTCGGGCTGAAGCCAACGTGGAACTTGCGCACGATGCCCTGCTTGTCGATGACCACGACGGTCGGATAGCCCTGCACGCCGTAGTGCGCCGTGAGCGCGCCCGCGCGCAGATTGAGGTATTGCAGGCTCATACCTTTGATGACGCGAATCGCGTTGGCTTCCTGGCGATCGACATTCATGCCGATCACGGCCACCGGCTTGTCCTTGTAGTGGGCGGCGAGATCCTTGATCTGCGGCATCGCCTGAATGCTGTTGCCGCCCTTCAGGTACCAGAAGTCGAGCACGACGATCTTGCCGCGATACTCCTTGAGCGAGTACTTCCTGCCGGTGAAGTCGGTCGTCTCCCAGTCGGCCGACGGTTTGTTCAGGAACTGCGCCTGTCGTGCCTGCTGTTCCTTGTGGAACGACACGCGGTCGGCGTGCTTTTTCAAGAGGTCGTCGAACGCGCCCTTGAGCGGTTCGAGTTGCAGTTTGGCGCGCGTCTTCTCGAGGACATCCTTGTCGAGGGTGCGGTCGTAGCGCTCGACCGCCTCGAAGTAGAGCTGCGCCTCGCGTCCGAACGCACGCCCCCAATCGCCGGAATGGCGAATGCGTTCCTGGCTGCGCACGGTGCTGGCGACCTGCATGTCGGGTCCATTGTTCAGCACCTCGATCAGCGCCGGAAGCTTGTCGCGAACACGCATCTTCATCGAGCGCCGGATTCCGTGCAGACGGTTCGCCGCCGAGTCGATCGTGATCGTCACCGTGTCGCGTCCGGTCGTCGTGAAGTGGAATTGCCGCTCGCCGATCGTCAACGCCGGGCGACCCGGCGCGGGCAGGGGCGGCAGGAGATCGCTCGGCTGCGCGCCCGGCAGCGTGGTCGCATTCGGCTCGTAGATGCCCAGCGACGTCATGTTGCACCAGGTCCACGTCACGCGGTCCGGGCGGATGCCGGTCGTTTCGGTGCGCATGACCAACCGGTGGCTGCCATCGGAGTTGGATCGAACGACCCAGACACGCGATCGCGCGTTGATTTCACCGTTGACGGTCCCCTTCGCCAAGCCGATGGAGTTGAACACGAGTTCCATGCCCGTTTCGAACTTGTAGACGAATTCTTCGCCCGCGGTCGCCACGGCGGCGAGAAGCAGGCAGGTCAGTATCAGTCGCATGGAGTGATTGTCTCAATTGGGAGGGGCGCGGGGAACCGGAAGCTAGTAGCCCGCATAATTCATGAGGCGCGGGCGCATCGGGAGCAGTTCTCCCGGTAGTGAACACCAGGGCGCGGCACGGCGCGCTTTTAGAACTACGGCGTGCCCTTCTGGGCGAGGACAGATCGTCGAGATCAAAGAGAGAGCCCGAAGGCGACCCGGAGGGGTCGTCGAGGGCGAACGATGCAGAGCTCGGCGATCTGGTCCGGCCAGAAACCGCGCCTCATGAGTT
>CBDURV010000467.1:0-3903 GCA_965369495.1 uncultured bacterium | reverse complement strand
CGAGGCGGGCCTGCTCTATGCGACCTCGGGTGACCGGGTTTACGTAATCGACGTGAATTCGGGCGATCGGGCGGTGGCGGCGGTGCTTCGGTAGCGAATTCGAGCGTTCGAACGAACGTTCGTTATAGTATGCAGTGTGCCTTGGAAGCGGAGCGCGCTGATATTTGTCCTCGCGATTGGAACCGCGCCACTTATTGGCCATCCGGGCGAGAAAGTGGCCACACCGTTCGCCGGTAGCGCCTCATGTGCCCGCTGCCACGAGCGTGAGTCCGAGGCCTGGGAGCGTTCGCCCCACGCGCGCCACGGTATTGCTGTGGCCGAACCCGAAGGCGGTGCCGAGGGAGCGGTCGGTTCGATCTGGATGCAGGCCTACTACCGCCGCGACGCGCGCGGAATACGCCGCATCGTGCCGCAGTGCTTCAATCTGCGCGATCGCAAGTGGGCCGACGTAGCGGGAGTGCTGCAGGCGATCAGCGGAACACGCAGGCGCTTCACCCACCAAGACGTTGCCACCCGCAGCTTCGACCACGACTGCTCCGGTTGCCACACGAGTCACGCG
Organism: uncultured bacterium; assembly: GCA_965369495.1. GTDB lineage: Bacteria > Planctomycetota > PLA2 > PLA2 > PLA2 > JBCDBY01. The sequence goes on along the minus strand of CBDURV010000467.1, from coordinate 3,344 downwards.
CGGTTATCCATCGACGACGCGTCCGGCCGCGCAGGCGCGCACGGTCACGACACCGCGATCAACTGCGAAAGCTGTCACGGCGCCTCCGCTGCGCATGTCGCCGCGTGGTCGGCGTTGGAAACCGACGCGCCGCTAGAAAAGCTGCAGTCGCTGTCGCCGCGCGCCTCGTCCGCGATCTGCGCGCGTTGCCACGGTGGGCCGCAGGCATCGGAGGATCTCGGTCCGGAGGACGCGGGCGACCACATCGGGTTGCTGCTGGATCGCGCGGGGTTGTTCGCCGACGGCAGCGCCTCGGGTCAGATCTACCAGTACTCCTCGTTCGTGCGCAGCCCCTGCTTCACCGAGGGCGACCTCGCCTGTGCCGGATGCCACGACTCCCATTCGGGTGGACTGACCGCGCAGCCGCATGCCGATGCGCTCTGCACCCGTTGCCACGAGCAGGGCTACGCCCAGCGCTCGCATACGCACCACGACCCGCGCGGCGCCGGCGCGCGCTGCGTCGAATGCCACATGCCCAAGCTGTTGGACGGCATCATGGCGCATCAGCGCGACCACCGCATTCGCAGCCCGCTGCCCGCGTCGCGTTATGTGCCGGACGCATGCACCGCCTGTCACAAGGATCGCGACAAGGCGTGGGCGGCGAAGGCGTACAAGGGCTGGTGGGGCGAGGCGCCGCGCGAGGATCTCGACGCGATTCGCGGCATCGAGTTGGCGCGGCGCAAGAGCCCGGCTGCCAAGCCGCTGCTGCGCGCCGCCCTGCGCCACGACGATCCCTTCTTCCGCGCCAACGCGGGCATCTATCTGGCCGAACCCGAGGCAATGCTCAAGGATGAGTCGCCCGAGGTGCGCCTGTTGGCCGTGCACGCGTCGCGGCGAACGGCGCGTCCCGAGCCGGTGCTGCGCCAGATGCTCGCGGACAGCGAGCCGCTGGTGCGCGCGGCCGCCATGCGCGAACTCCTGGTCCTCGGCAGCAAGCTCGAGCCGGAGTGGGAGGCGGACCTGACCGCTCTCGTGCGGCACGATCGCGATCGCCATCCGGTGGAGTTGCTGCTTGCGCAGAGCGCCCTCGAGCGCGGCGACAGCGCGACGGCGCGCACCCTGCTGGAGCGCTGCGTCGTGAATGCCGCCGCCCGTCCGGAAGAGGCGCGGCCCGGCATCGCCGGCGCCTGGCGCCTGCTTGCCAAGCTGCACGAGGATGCGGGGCGCAGCGAACTTGCGCGTCACGCGTGGCGCGGCCTGGGACGGCTGCACTATGACCGCTGGTGCGCCGAACGTTGGGAGAGCGATGAACTGGTGCGTGCGGTCGGTGCACTCGTTGCCGGCGGCGACCGGGAACAGGCGCGCAGGATCCTCGACGAGGAACTGCGCCTCGCGCGAGGCGAACGGGAGCGGACGACCCTGCGCGCGATGATCGGCCGGCTGGAATCGACGCGGGAGAAGAAATGAGGATTGCACTGCTTGTCCTCTTCGCGTTGGTCGCATGCGGTGGCAACGACGCATCGCCGCGCAGCGTTGTGGCACAACAGCACGACCCGCAATCCTGCATCGGCTGCCACGCGGAGCGACAGCCGGGACTGCTCAAGCAGTGGGAGAGCAGCGCCCACGCGCGCGAAGACGTGGCGTGCGAGGACTGCCACGGCGACGATCACGATGCGATCTTCCGGGCGGAAGGCAAAGTCGTCTCGAGCGCCTGCAAGGAGTGCCACCGCAAGGAGACGATCACGTTTCGCAAGAGCGTGCACGGTCGCGCGATGTCCGACGCGGTGGGCAACGCGCGGCTACTCATGCAGATTCCCGCCATGCAGCGGCTGGGCTGTCTCAGCTGCCATTCGACCGGCGGGCTCGACCCGACGAGCGATGACGAGGGCCACTGCAACTCGTGTCATGGGGCGCACCGCTACTCGGTCGAGGACGCGCGCCAGCCGGAGAGCTGCGGCCTCTGCCATCGCGGGCCCGACCACCCGCACATCGAGGCGTTCGAGGCGTCGCGCCACGGCGTCGTGTGGGCGGCGACCCACGATGAGGAGCAGGCGCCGACGTGCGTAACCTGCCACATGGAAGAGGGCAGCCACGACGTGAGCAGCGGACTGACGATCGGGCGCGCGGGTTCGGGAGCGGTGCTGGTGGGGGAGGAGCCCCCGATCGCGATGCGGACCATCACGCCGGAACGCCTAGCCGAGGAGCGCGAGACCATGATGAAGCGCTGCCAGCGCTGTCACACTCCGCGCGTGGCGCGTCGCGCCCTGGAAGATGCTGACGCAATCAAGCGCGAGGCCGACCGGCTCTTGCAGGTCGCCGTGGACCTCGTGGAAGCGCTGCATATCGATGGGCTGCTCGACCCGATGCCGGAAGAGCGGCTTCCGCATCCGACGCGCGGCCACGAGCTCGTGCTGGGCGGTCCGGCGCTCTATGAGAACCACTCCGAAGCGGAGCGGATCTTCTTCGACCTCGCCAAATTCGCCCACGCGATCACATTCAAGGGCGCTTATCACCTTTCGCCCGACCACACCCACTGGCTCGGAATTGCCCGTCTCAAGGCCAGCATCGAAGAGCTGCGCGCCGAATCGAGGCGCCTGCGGGCCGGGCGATAGCGCCAATTCGTGTCACCGAACGAACGTTTGTTAAGATGATGGCGGTAACGGCTCGATCCCCCGCCAGGAGACAATTTCATGCAGCGTGAGATTCGCCAGGAATGGCGCCGGACCTCGCTTCGATGGACGTTGGCGGGCTTCGTCTACCTCTTCGTTTCTGGCTTAGTGATCCTGCTGGCGCCGTTTTCGACCGGCGCGCAGATCAGCGTTCTCGCGCACACGCTGGGTGGCATTGCGTGGCTGCTGCCGTTCTTCGTCTACTTCCTTCCGCATCTCGCGCGGCGCTGGCGCGAGCCGTTCTCGCATCTCGTGCTACTCGGCTGGATGACCGGCGTGCTCTTCGTCGCGACCGTTTTGAGCGGCGTCGTGGTTACGTTGCAGGCGGCGTTCGGCCGCAGCATCGGTGCCACCTGGGATCTCGTGCACATCATTGCCGGCTGCGCGGCCGCGCCCATTCTCGGCGCGCACCTCGTCACAGCTGTGCGGCGCGCCAAGGTGGGCGAGCCGGGTTTCGTGCGTCGCCTGCTGGTGGGCACGACGGTCTTTGGCTGCGTCGGCGCGGCGATCACCTTTGCCGGTGGTGAGTTCGCCGCCCCCGCAGCCCCCCGAATTCCGCTGCCCGAGAACTACAGCCTGCGCTATGGCAACAACCCGTTCGCACCCAGCCAGGCGCGCACCGATTGGCTTTGGCGCCTCGACGAGGACCAGCGCTGGATCGACTTCCTTGCCAAGATGGGGGAGCGGACCGATGCC
>CBDURV010000466.1:0-3904 GCA_965369495.1 uncultured bacterium | reverse complement strand
GAAGCTTGAAGCCGAACCTGGGTGCGCGGTCGTCGGCTCAGGCATCAAGCCTCCAGCTTCAAGCTTCGAGCCCTCCCGGCTTGTGGGAGCGGGCAATACAATCCCGCGTTCCTTATGTCCGAGACCAACTTCAAATTCACTTCCGCTGACGTGACCATCGAGCTTTCGGGCTCGGAAGAGTTCGTCGAGCGTCAGATCCAGTTCTTCCAGAGCCACATGGTTCCCGCAGGCGAGCTAGCGCCGACCGCACCGGTCGAGCACGAGCCGTCGGCCAAGAACGGCAACGGCAGCACCAACGGCGACCTGCTGCTGGACGACTTCTTCCGTGCGCGGGCGACACGCGCCGGTCGCGGTGCGATCCAGGAAGCGCTGCTGCTATTCGGCTTCTATCTGCAGGAGATCGAAGGACTCAACGAGTTCTCGATCGACCAACTCGGCGCCTCGTTCGGGGCGGTGGGGCGGCCGGTGCCGAAAAACCTGCACCACGCGGTCGGCACCCTCAAGCGCAAGCAGGGCTGGTTCGTGCCCGGCAGCCGTCGCGGCACCTATCGGGTTGCCCCGGTGGGCATGCAGCTCGTCAAGCCCGTCCGCGGTTGACCTGGCCCGGATTGGTGACCCGATACCGAACGGGCCCCTAAGCGAGCGTTACAGGCGGCGGTCCGAGATGCCGATAGCAGGTTTGTGCGTCGTTCACTTTCCACCATGGCCGGATTCGCGCTCATCGCAGCGGTGATGATGGCGCTTATGTCGCTCTTTTATCTGAAGCAGATTCCGGGCAAGCCGGAGATGGACAAGCTGGAGGCGGAGATGCGCCGGCAGCATGGTTCCTTGCTCGCTTCGTCCGAGCCGATCGGCATGGAGATGGCGCCGCCCAAGCAAAAGGGCCAAAAGCTTGGCCTCAAGGTCACCTGCGTGGCGCGCCCGGACCTGCGCGGGCGCGGCGAACGAGTCGTGCAGAAGCTGCTGGAACGGCTGGGTCGGACCGCCCTCGAGCACCCCGACTGGAAGGGCCGCATCGGTTTCGTCACCCTCGCTCACCCCGAGGATCCGGTGATTGAGGTCACCGTGCGCATCGCCCCGGAAAAGCCGGTCGAGGTTCCGGCCAAGGCGGTCGCGCCGGCCGGCATGTCGCGAGGCGGAGTCCCCGCGCAGGCGAAGACCCCGGCCAAGCGCGCGCCCAAGACCGGCAGCAAGCCGGACGTCAAGGCCGCCGCCGCGCCCGCCAAGTAGAGCCAACCTCTAGACGGCTTCGCAGCGAGCACCTAGATTGTGCGGTTCGGCCCCTCCCCGGGCCCCTCCCACATATGGCCGCACACGACGAAGATCTCAGCCTGACCCGCATACTCGCGCGCTTCCGGGAACTCACCGGCATGCTCGAGGATCCCGAGGTGGCGCAAAACTCCGCTCGCATGTCCGAGGTGCTCAAGGAGCGCGGCCAACTCGAACGCCGCGCCGTCGCCTTCGAGCAGTGGCTCAAGCTGCGTGATGCCGTCGCCGAGGCGCAGGAGATGATGGAGGATCCCGAGTACCGCGAAATCGCGGAGGAGGAACTCGGGCGGTTGCGGCCGGAGCTGGATGCGAAGACCGCCGACCTCGCCGACGAAATGGGCGCGGACGAGGCGGACGACGCCAAGAGCATCATTATCGAGATCCGCCCCGGCACCGGTGGCGACGAGGCGGCGTTGTTCGCGAACGATCTGTTCAACATGTACACGCGGTTCGCCGAGGTGAACCGGCTCAAGATCGAGGTGCTCGACTTCGCGCGGACGGACCTGGGCGGCATCAAGGAGTGCACCTTCTCCGTGAAGGGGCGCGACGTCTATCGCCGGCTCAAGTTCGAGTCGGGCGGCCACCGCGTGCAACGTGTGCCCTCGACGGAGACCTCGGGCCGCGTGCACACCTCGGCCGCGACGGTGGCGGTGCTGCCCGAACTGGAAGACGTGCACGTCGAGATCAACACCGACGATCTCAAGATCGACACCATGCGGGCGGGGGGGCCGGGGGGCCAGAAGGTTAACAAGACCGAATCGGCCATTCGCATCACCCACATTCCGAGCGGAATCGTGGTCAAGTGCCAGGACGAGAAGTCCCAGCATAAGAACCGCGCCTCCGCCATGCGCGTGCTCAAGACGCGACTTTACGAGCGGATGCGCCACGAGCGTGATTCCGCCCGCGCCGCGACGCGCGCCGCCCAGATCGGGTCGGGCGACCGCAGCGAGCGCATTCGTACCTACAACTTCCCGCAGGATCGCCTTACCGACCACCGTCTGGACTTCAATCTGCACGGCCTGGATGCGATTATGTTGGGCAAGCTTGAACCGTTGATCGAAGCTCTCCGTAAGAAGGAGAAGGAACAGCGCCTGGAGGCGCTCGACCTTGAAGCTTTGGAGGAAACCCAATGACCGATCCGAAACTGGAGCCGAACGAGGGCGAGAGCCCGGAGACTGACTCCGGCCCCCAGCACATCGAAGTCGCGCCGCCCGCGGTCGCCGACGCGCCCCCGCCGGCGCCCGCCGCGCCCCCGGCAGTGCGCAACGTGCCCGAGCACTTCAGCCTGCTATTCGGCCTCGTATGCGTCTTCGTCGGCGCCATGTCCGTCTGGGAGCGCGAACACATCTTCGGCATGGAGATCGAGGGCCCCGACAAGATCGCGGGCGCGATCCTGCTGGCGCTCTCCGGCTACGCGGGCATCATCGGCATCCTCAACGTGCTGCAGGGTCGCATGCGCGGCGTCGTGGCGATGTTCACGACCGCGTTCTTCGCGCTCTACTTCGGCATCCCCGCACTCCTGGGCACGTACGCCACCGACGGCTTCGTGACCATGGAGGAGTTCAAGGCGGTGCAGACGGCGAGCGACTCCAACCAACCGGTTCCCGTTCCCGACCGCTTCCTCGAGGACGGCTTCGACATCGAGTTCCCGGCCAAGACGATCGATGCGATGCCGCGCTCGTGGCAGACGCCGTTGCAGTACGGGGTTGGCCAGTTCGGGCCCGGCCCCTTGCTCACCACGTTCGGCGGTCTGCTTATTATCTGGGTCTTCCTGAAGGGCATCTTCGGCGGCAAGAAGAAGGCCGAGCCGGCGCCCGCACCAAGCAGTAGCGGTCGTCGCCGTCGCCGGTGATCGTCCGGGATCTGATCCAACGCTCCGCCTCCTGGCTTTCCGAAAAGGGTTTCGACTCGGCTCGGCTGGAGGCGGAGCTGTTATTGGCGCACGTGCTCGAGACGGATCGCCTGCGCCTTTACATGGAGGCGGACCGTCCGCTCATGGACGACGAGACCGACGCGTACCGCGAACTGATCAAGCGGCGCGCGCGCGGTGAACCGGTCGCCTACATCACCGGTGGCCGCGAGTTCTACGGCCTCGCATTCGAAGTCACGCCGGACGTGCTGATCCCGCGGCCCGAGACGGAGTTCATCGTCGATCGGGTGCGCAAGCTGGAGCCCAAACGCCTGCTGGACATCGGCACCGGGAGCGGCTGCATCGCGATCGCGTGTGCCGTGCGTTTGCCGGAAGCCACCGTGGTCGCGACGGACGTCAGCGCGGCAGCACTCGCGGTGGCGCGCCGCAACGCGGAGACGCTGGGTGTGGCCGACCGCGTCGAGTTCCGCGAGGGAGATCTGCTGGCGCCGCTCAAGGCGGACGAGCGCTTCGACGTGATCGCCAGCAACCCGCCGTATGTTTCGCAGGGAGGCGCGCTGCCCGAAGTCGATCTCCACGAGCCCCACGTCGCGCTCTACCCGGGCCAGACGGGGCTCGAAATCCTGCAGCGCCTGATTCCCGGCGCGCGCGCGCATCTCGAAGCCGGCGGATCCCTGCTGGTCGAAATCGCCGATGAGCAGGCGGCCGCCGTGCAGCAGATGGCCGAGCCGCACTACGCCGACACGACGGTCCACCCCGATCTCG
>CBDURV010000465.1:0-3905 GCA_965369495.1 uncultured bacterium | reverse complement strand
CCTCTTCGTCCAGAGGAAGGGTCGCATCGTTCGTCCCCTGGTTTGGCGCGGCGTTCTCGTCAAGGCCGGGTCCGATGAAGATCGTGCTGGCGTTGTTCTTGTTGGCCGCCATCTCGTGTTCGGCCGTGCCATCTTCCGGCAGGCCGTCGCGCGAATTCCAACGGTCGTAGGCGATCACGCCAGCCACCACCAAAAAGAGAAGTCCCAGCAGGAAATACTTCACCCGATCCGCCATCGCACTCTCCCAGCTTTCCTAAACCGCCCGCAACGTCGATCGCCGGCTCCGTCTCACAGTCAGAGTGCACCGTCGGAGTGCACAGCAGGAGCCAAGCCCATGATATCGATTAGTAACGCATGATATTCCCCCACATATGGTGGGTCAATGGCGGGATCCCGGAAAACTGTGCATGAAAAAAGCCCGCCCTGCCGGAGCAGGACGGGCTGAGTCGTTTGAGGGGTCCGATTACGCCGGATTACGCGGCGACTTCTTTCTTGGCCTGATCCGTGTACTTCACGAAGTTCACCAGGAAAAGCAGCAGCGCGCCCATCGGGATTGCGAGTACCGCGTCCATGAATCCGATCTTGCTCCAGTCACCGACGAGGTTGCCCTGGTTCCAATCGACCGCGAGGAGCAGCACGACGCAGCCCACCACGTAGGGCACGGTCGCCTTGGCGAACGACTTCGCCGTGCCGCCGCACTTCTCCCACAGCCACGGCAGGTAGACCAGCGTCGGGCTTGCGATGAAGATCGACGAGTAGGTACCGACCAGCACGCCCATCATGAGAATGAACGCGAAACCCTCGAGCGGCGAACCGGAACCGAGGTTCATGACGAACATGATCGCGACCACGATCCAGGTGGTGGCCGTGGTGCGAATGGTGCGGCTGAACGTCTGGTTGATCGACTTGTTCAGGATCGCTTCCAGGCGCGCGCCTCCCGCGCCGCGGTTTTCGCGAATGCGGTCGAAGACGACGATGGTGTCGTTGATCGAGTAGCCGATGAGTGTGAGGAACGCTGCCACTGTGACCAGATTTAGTCGTGCATCCACGAGCCCGACCCAGTTGGTGAGCGCGACGAGTCCCAGCACCACCGCGACGTCGTGGATCAGCGCGACGACCGCCGCGAAGCCGAAGGCCCACGAGCGGAAGCGGAACGCGACGTAGAGAATGATGCCCAGGATCGAAAGTGCGATCGCCTTGATCGCCGCGTCGCGATGCTGGCGCGCCGTGAACGGATCGACGCGGTCGGCCGACGGCAGCGGGTCGGTCTTGAGGAAGAAGCCGCTCATGTCCTCGGGCAGCGGGGCCGACTTGAGTGCGCCGGCGCGATCGCTGAAGGCGGTCTTCTGTTCGGAGGTCAACGCCTCGTCGTCGGACTGGCGCTCAAGCCATGCGAGCTGGTCGGCGTATCCGATGGCGGTGAACTGCCGCAGCGCGGTTTCCGCCGCGAGGTCGATGTCGCGTGCGGACTCGGGCGAATCGGCCACGGTCACGGTGAACGCGCTGCCGGCACCCTTGACGCCGCCCTCGATGGGCACGATGCGCGGGTTCTGGAGCACGCCCTTGGCACGGTGGTAGGCCTCGAATGCCTCCTTCACCTGGACCGCCTTGGGACCGTCGCCGACGAAGGTGAGTTCGCCGATCGTTTCGCCCTCGCCGTTGTTGCGCAAGGTGGCGCGGAACGGTCCGGGAGCGAGATCGCCCGCGAAGATTTCACGCAGTTTGGTCTCGAACTTCGCGATCGCCTCCTCCGAGGAGATCTTCTGGCTGCGGATCTCGAAGATGCGACCCATCTCGGTCGCCACGGCGGCGCCGATGCCCTCGGCGGAGACACGCACGCTCACGTCGGCGTAGGCGGCGTTCTCCTCCGCGAGTTTGGCGATCTTGTCTACAACCTCGTCCTTGTCGGTGTCCGCCTGGAAGCGAACGACCAGACGCGAACCTTCGGAGAAGTCGAGGTCGTAGCGGCTCGTCTCCGGGACGACTTCCCAGAGGACGACGCCGAGGATCATGGCGACGGCCGAGATCTTCACGGCGGTCGCCTTCTTGCCCATCCAGTCGATGTTTGGCGCGTAGAACTCGCCGCGCATCTTCACTTCGCTCATCGTGCCGTTGCGCATGAGCAGGGCGAGCACGGTGCGCGTCACGTAGAGTGCCGTGAACATCGACACCAGGATGCCGATCGCGAGCGTGATACCGAAACCGCGAACGGGACCCGATCCGATCTGGAACAGGAAGTACGCGGTGATGAGCGTCGTCAGGTTGGCGTCGATGATGGTGACGAGGGCGCGGTCGTAGCCGGTCTCCACCGCCTGCGCGATGGTGCGGCCCTTGGCCCGCTCCTCCTTGATGCGTTCGAACACGAGGATGTTCGCGTCCACCGCCATACCGACCGTCAGCACGAGCGCCGCGATGCCGGGCAGCGTCAGCACCGCGCCGAAGAACGCGAGCACGCCGACGAGCAGCACCAGGTTCAGCAGCAGCGCCATGTTGGCCAGCAGGCCGGGGCCGTAGTAGTAGAAGGCCATCATGATGAGCACGAGGATGAACGCGAGCATCGTGGAGAACACGCCGCGGTCGCGCGCCGCGCCCGCCAGTTCCGCCGCGATCGTGCGCTCGGAGACGAGCACCGGCTTCTCACGCAGCGCGCCCGCGCGCAGTACGGCCGCCAACTGCTTGGCGTCGTCCTGCGTGAAGCTGCCGGTGATCTGACCACTGCTGCGCAGCCGTTCGCGCAGCACCGGCGCGGAGTCGATGCGATCGTTCAGGATGATCGCCATGTGCTTGTTGTCGTCGCCGTTCAGGTCGGTGAGCGAAGCCATGCGGCTCTGCCACTCCTTCTTGACGCCGAAGGTCACCGCCCAGAACGCGCCGGAGCCGATGCCGCCGCCCTGCGGACGCTCGAAGCTGACTCGACTGAGCGAGTCGCCGCCCACGTCGAACTTGTCGACGATGATGAGCACCCACGGCTCGGCGTTGCCGGGCAGTTCCGCCTTCTGGTATCCGCCGGGCTCCTTGGCCGTGTTCGACAGCTCCACCCACCTGAGGCCGAGCGGCGCGCGGTTGCGGTCCCCTTCCTCGAGATCCTCGAAGCGGATCGTGGCCGCGTCGTCGAGGCCCTGCTTGCGCGCCTCCGAAAAGCGCTTCCAGTACTTCTCGAACTGGAACGGGCCGTCCTTCTCGACGCGGATGCGGAATTCGAGGTTACCGAGGACGGAGACGAGTTCCTTGATGGACTCGACGACCGATTTGTCCTTCGCGCTCACCTCGAGCGAAAAACGATCATCGCCGAGCGGCGTGATCTCGATGTCCTTGAGGCCGTATCCATCGACACGGTTCTGCACGATGCGAATGGCCTCGTCGAGCAGGCGCCGCCGCCCGACGCCGTCCGTCGTGTCCTTGAAATCGAATTTGAAGACGAGCTCGGAACCACCCTTGAGGTCGGTTCCCTGCTCGAGTCGGCCGTTGTAGATGCCCTGGTACGCCCACCATGCGAGGCTGACGACTACCAGGCCGATAACGGCGAAACGCGTTCCTAGATTCTTGTTCATGACTCCTGAATTCCTCTCCTAAGTCACACTCCTGCGATCCTGCAAACCTCTCCGCGGCCCGGCGCACGCCGGTACCACCGCGAAAAAGTCGCTAGGAGAGGGGCGGTGGGAGGGAGAGATGGCCGGATACGAGGCTGGCGCGCTCGGGTGCCCGCGACGGTTCCGCAACACGCGGAGTCGTCGGCAGGCGGCGCGCATAGAGGGCGGGGGCGAGTTCCGGCCGTTCGCCCGGCCCGATGTCGTCGTCGTCCGCCGAGCCGCCGTTGCCTGCCGTCTGGGCGGGCGTGAGCTTCTTCAGCTCCGTCGGCGCGGGAACGCGCTTTTGTTTTTGCTGCTGTTTCGGTTCGGCGTTCT
>CBDURV010000464.1:0-3916 GCA_965369495.1 uncultured bacterium | reverse complement strand
CGTCTCGCGCTGGGCCGTTTGCGGTTCGATGTGGGACGTTTCGATCGGGAATGCCGAAGATCGCCCCGTTTTGCGCCTAGCAATGCACAGTCTCGGAAGTGCCGTTCGCCTCTCGCCCATACGAGGGATACGAATAAGGCATGGTAAGGACAGTCAACAGTTCGGCGTCCGGGCGCATAGGTCAGTATGCGTTCACTCTCGTCGAAGTACTCATGGCGGGCACGGTGCTGGCCATTATCGCGGTCGGGTCGGCCGCAGCTATGGTCCAGGCGCCGCGTATCACGCGTGAGGCGAACGAAGACGTTCGGGTCCGCGCGGCAATGCGCGGCATGGTGGCGGAGATCTCCGCCGCGTCTTTCTCCAAGTTCGCTGCCGCGTATCACGGGTCCGGCTTCGACATCGACGGCGTGCGCGCGGCCGAGGGCGACGCCGACGGCAAACCGGGCCAGATCCGCGTCGAACGTGTCGGTGCGGCGGCGGGGACGTACTACGTCGTGACTGTCATGGTGACTTGGCACGGCGTCAACGGGGTACGCTCGATTTCGAGCGCACACTACATCGCCAACGTACGCGGGGACACCGGCGTGCCGTCCGAACCGAACGAGGCAAGCTGATGCACGGTACTTATCCCATCCATCTCCGGACGGAGCGAGGCTCGGCGATGGTCGCCGTGCTCTTCTTCGCTATCGTCTCCATGGCCTACATCTCGGCGACCCTCTCGTCCACACTCTCGGCGAAGCGGCAGTCGCGCAGCCACGTGGCCGCTGAGCGCGCGCACGAGATCGCGGAATCAGCGGTGCACCACCTCGTCGCCAAGCTGGCCACGCCACAGCGCGCGACCATTCTCGCAGCCGGAGAACTCGTTGGCGAGGTCAGGGGCAGCTCCGGCCCGGCGCACGCCTACAAGATCGACATCTGGTCGGCTGCGGCGGACGGTGCGGACAACGACCAGGATGGTCTTGCCGACGAGGCCGACGAGGTGGACCTGCTTGAGATCCGCAGTCGCGGCACCTTCGACGGAGTAACCCGCACCGTTCGGGTCACGCTCCTGGCGCGCTATCGGGACACGGAGGTGGGCGCCGCGACTTATCTCGACAACGCCGACGCGACACTCAACTTCAGCGGCAACTCGTTCCGGATCAAGGGCGAAGACCACGACATGGATGGCAACCCGACGGGCAGCGCCGTGCCTGGAATCGGTGTTTCGGGCGATCCGTCCGATGTGTTGGCGCAGATCAGCAGTAAGGAAGGGGGCAACATCACCGGAGCGGGCGGGTCACCCTCGGTCGCGGAGGTCACGCCCTTGGACATGGCCGAACTGATCGAAGAAGGGGCGCGGGGTGCCAACGTCATGCTCACGCCCGATACTACGGCCAAGCCGGAATCGGACGGCGCATGGGGCCTTGTCGGTTCGCCCGCAATCGTCTACAGCGCGGGCAACATCAAGATCGCAGGGGGCAGCGGCGGCGCCGGGCTGCTCATTGTCGATGGCAACCTCGACATCGCCGGAAACTTCGACTGGGTCGGCGTGATCATCGTGCGCGGCGGTATTCGTTTCACCGGAGGCGGCAGCGGCAAGCGCCTTCTGGGTGCGCTCATCGCGCAGACCAAACTCGACGACTCGGAGGATGTCACGGACCTCGACGTGCGTGGCACGATCGACATCCTCTTCTCGCAGCAGGCGGTCAACAAGATGATGGCCAGCTTCGCGACCTACACGATTCTCAACTGGCGCGAAGGCGCCAACTCGGAGTGAACATGCAAATGCGTGGATACAGCCTTATGGAGATGAGCATGAGCCTCGTCTTCTTCGCGGCGATCGCCGGCTCGGCCGCGACGTCGCTGCTTCAGGACAACAATGCGCAGCGCGCGCTGACCGCACAGGTCGGACCCGCCATGCGCCTTCGCAGTGCGATCCATCGCATTGGTGTCGATTTGCGCATGGCCGGAATCTGGGGCGAGGACAGCAATCACGACGGGTACTTGCAGTCGCGCGAGGATCTCAATGGCAACGGTATCCTCGACGCCGACTGGAGCCTTCCCGATGGCGAGACGCACAACGACTTGGCGTTCAACTCGCGCGCCGATCTGCGCGACGACGATGGGGCGGTGATCGCCACCGGCGTCTACTCACCCATGATTCGCTACCTGCTGGTCGACGGCCGAGTGATTCGCGAGCGAACACTCTACGACGACGAGGGAAACGCCACGACGGTGCGGGCGACGCTGGCCGATAGCATCCGCTCGATCTCGTTCAGCCGCAAGGGCGGCGTGATCAAGGTGCACGGCGAGGTCGATGTCGTGCTCGGCGGCGGCAAGATCGAGACCACCAGTCTCGAGACGCGCATCTGGCTGCGCAACTGATTCGTTGTTAGGGCCGTCGGCCATTCCTCGATAGCATCGGCCTCCATGCAGGAGGCGGGTCGATGAAGAAGGTCGTGATTCTCGGAGCGGGGCTCGTGGCGGAGCCCTTGGCTCAATACCTGATGGACGAGTGCGACTACGAGGTCGTCATCGCCACCAGGACTCCGGAACGGGCCGAGCAGATCATCGGCGGCCGAAGAAAAGGCAGCTTTCTGCCTTGGCTGTCCGTGCAGAAGGACGTGCTCGAAGAGCTGGTCCAGAAATCGGATCTGGTTGTCAGCATGATTCCGCCCACGCTGCACATCCCCGTGGCTGAGGCGTGCCTGCGCCACCGCAAGCATCTCGTCACCACCTCGTACATCAGCCCGGAAATGCAGGCGCTGGACGCCCAGGCCAAGGAGCGCGGCGTGATCCTGCTGAACGAGGTCGGCGAGGACCCCGGCCTGGACCACATGGGCGCCAAGTCCATGATCGACCAGGCGCGCCGCGAAGGCGGACGGGTCACGTCGCTCGCCTCGTATGGCGCGGGCCTGCCTTCCTTCGAGCACAACCGCAACGCCGTCAACTACAAGTTCTCGTGGAGCCCGCGGGGCGTCATGTTGGCGGCGCAGACAGCGGCCGAGTACCTGGTGGAGGGCGAGGTCGTGAAGGTCCCGGCCAAGGAACTCTTTGGCCATCACTGGCTCGTGGACATCGAAGGGCTGGGAACCTTCGAGACCTATCCCAATCGAAGTTGCCTGCGCTATCTGCCGCACCTCGACCTGGAGGAGAACGCCAGCCTCTACCGCGGTCTGCTGCGCTTCGTGGGGTGGTGCAACTTCATGGACAGCCTGATCGCCCTCGACTATCTCGACGACGAGGAAACCCATGACCTTGCGGGCAAGACCTTCCGCGAGTTCACCGCCAAACTGATCGGCAAGTCCGACGCGACCCCGGAGAGCCTCGGCGCGTTTCTCGGCATCTCCGCGAAATCCGATCCGATCAAGCGCCTCAAGTGGCTCGGCATCCTGGACGACGCCGAAATCCCGATGGACAGCGGCGCCAATGTGGATGTGATTATCAACCTCATGTTGGCCCGGATGTCGTACCTGCCCGGTGAGACGGACATGATCATCGTGCATGACGAGATCGTGGTGGAGTTCGACGATCGCAAGGAGCGTCGCTGCTCCACGCTGCACGTCGAGGGCGACCCCCAAGGTCACTCGGCCATGTCACGAGCGGTTTCCCTGCCGGCCGCCACCGCGGTCCAACTCATCCTTGAAGGACGGCTCGACCTGACCGGCGTGCAGATGCCCCTGCGCCCCGAACTCTACGAACCGATCCTCAAGAATCTAGGCAGGCTGGGCTTCAACTTCAGCCACCGGACGATCCCGGTGGGTTAGGAGCCTGTCCGAGTATTCACCGGGATTCGACCGGCTGCGGCTGCGGCTGCGGCCCGCGTCCCCGCGCCTCCGCGCAGTAAGTTCTTTGGGTTACAGCTTCGTCGGCGCCGTTCGCTGGCCTTGTACTCGCGCGGGCTCGGGCCGCCGGTGGATACGAGGACAAGCTCCTT
>CBDURV010000463.1:0-3920 GCA_965369495.1 uncultured bacterium | reverse complement strand
TAGGCCTTGTGGAAGCGCTCCGACTGACCGCTCGGCACGACGAAGTCGTCCTCGCCATGGATCAGCAGGACGGGCGGTCCGTCTTCGCGAATGCTGTAGAAGGGGCTCGCCCCGCGCGCCAGATCGGGGTCGTCGGCGGGTGCGCTGCCGAGCAGCAGGCGAACGGGGTGGCCCGGCCAGTCGGCGATCATGACCTGGTCGGGAGTCGTACTCAGGTCGGTGGGACCGTAGTAGCTGATCACGGCGCCAACGTCGCTGGAGTCGAGGAAGCTGTCGCCGATCGCCCCCTCGTAGTCACCGTCGCCGTTGGTCATGCCCATCATGAGCGCAATGTGCGCACCCGAGGACATGCCGACGGCGGCGATGCGACTGGCGTCATATCCGAACTTGCTCTCGTTTTCGCGCAGCCAGCGCACGGCCGCCTTGGCGTCGTGGATCTGCGCCGGCCACTTCGCCTCGAGGCTCGTGCGGTAGGCGATGCTTGCGACCGCGTAACCTTCCTCCGCCAACCAGTCGATGCGGCAATCGTGGTGCGTGCCGAACAGCCACGAGCCACCGTGCATCCAGATCACCAGCGGAGGCCGCGTGCCCAGCTTCGCCGCGCGCGGCATGTAGAGGTCGATTTCGAGCGGCTTGCCCTCCACCTCGGCGTAGACGAGATCCCTCTGGATCTCCACGCGAGTGGGATCCTCCAAAAACGACAGGACACAGCCGGTCGTGAGGAGTAGCAGCCCTACGGCAATCGAAACGCGCAACATTCTCACTATAGATGATCGTCGGGCTGACAAGGTTCAACCAGAGGTTCCCGCCAGCCGGAGTTCCGCGATGACGGCCCGGTGGTCGGAGAGCGGAGCATCGAGGACCTCGTACCGGACATATTCGATGCCGCGGGAGACAAGAACCCAGTCGATGCGGCGGCGCGGGCGACCGTGGGGGAAGGTGGCGAGGGTGCGCGAATCCGGCTCGAACGGCTGAAGATCCAGTCGCGTCGCCAATTCCAGCAGCGTCGGCTCACCCGTCCACGTGCAGTTGAGGTCGCCCAGCAGGATCACGGGGCGCCCGCGTTGGTGCAGTTCGGTGGCCACCGCCCCCAACTGCTTGCGCCGCATCGTCCGCGTCATGAAGTCGATGTGCGTCGAGACGACATCGACCTCCCCCGCCGCCGTCGACACGCTCGCGATGACATATCCCTTGGCGGGCCGCAGCGCACCCGACCAGAGCGAACCCGACTGGGTGTCGCTGAGCGGGTGGCGCGAAAGCAGGGCGGTGCCGCAATCGAGTTGCGCGATCTTGCGGTGCCCCCCGCGAAAGCGATAGGGATACTCGCCGCGCTGGGCCAGGAAGTCCACGTGATCGAACCCGCCGCTCCACCACGAGGGACCGTCCGCCTCCTGCAGCGCAACGATGTCCGCGCCGGTCTGTCGCAACATGGAAGCGACCGCATTGAGATTGGATTCAATGCGCGGACGCTTGAGCAGCGCCTGATGTGATGACGTGCCCCGACCGTGGCCAAGATTCAAGGTCATCACGCGCAACGTCGAAACCACGCCGCAATCTTATGCGGACTACCAATCTGTCACCCCCATGGTTAGCCTATGTGGGGTGATGGATTCGGCAGATTCTCCGGAAAATACACTGCGTTCGGGCGACGAAACGGCTTGGGACGAATTGCGCTCATCCGGCCCCCGGCTGGTGGAATCGCTCCCGCTTTTGCGTAAGTTGGCCGCGGATTCCGACCCGGAAATCCGCACGCTCGCGATCGAGACGATGGAGCGCCTGAGGGCCGAAGCCGCCCCCGCGATGCCCGAACTCAAGCGCGCGCTCCTGACCGGCCCGAATCCCGTCCGCGCCGCCGCCGCCGACACGCTGTCCGCCATCGGCGCCAGCGCGCTGCGCCTGCTGCGCCACGCGCTCGACGAGTCCGAGATGGATACGCGCCTCTTCGCCTGCCGCGGACTGGGCTCGATCGGCCCGACGGCCGCGGGTGCAGTGCCCGATCTCGTCGAGCGCCTCGAAGACGGCGACGAGCAGATGCCGGTCCGCTTGCGCGCGGCGTGGGCGCTGGGCGAAATCGGCACCGATCAGGGTGTCGCGTCGATGGCCAATGTCTTCCGCGAGGAGGGCGCCGAACTCGGCCTGCGCATCGCCGAAGCGCTCGCCAAGCTGGGTCGCCAAGGGCGCGCCGGCGCCGGGGCGTTGCGCGACGCGCTGCACCGCGACGACGACGAACTCGCCATCGCGGCAGCCAAGGCGCTACTCGCCCTGCGCCGCAACGAAGAGCAGGCGATTTGGACGCTCATCCGCTGGCTGCAGGAGGGCGATGAGGATGCGGCGGCCGAAGCGGCACTGATCCTCGGCGACTGCGGCTCCAAGGCGGTCGCGGCGATTCCCGCCCTTCGCAGCCTCGAGCAGCACGACGACGACGACATACGCAACCTAGCCAGCATGGCGATCGCCAAGATCCGGCCGGAGTACGCGGCCTCTCGCTGACTCGGCCTTGGGCTTTGGGCTCTGAGCCTTGCGCAGCGACCAGATCATCCGTCCCGCGAACGAACTGCTCGGGGCCTCGATTGTCGCGAGGCCTGCACTTGGACAATCGAGGCCCAACGACAATTCATGCGCGAGTAGATGGCCTGGTTGAGACGCAAAGCTCAAAGCTCAAAGCCCAAAGCCCAAGGCCGAAGTGAGTTCACCTCTCCGACTCGGAAGCCTCACCCGTCATCGGCACAAACCGAACGCGGAAGACGAACTCGTCGCGAAAGCCTTGGCGCGTGCGCGTGATCACCCGTAGTTCCTGGCGGCCGTTTCGTTCTCCCACCGGAAGTACGAGGCGCCCTCCCACCTTGAGTTGTTGTTTGAGGGGTTCGGGGATCTTTGCGGGCGCCGCCGTCACGACGATGGCGTCGAAGGGCGCTTCGTCGGGCCAGCCCTGGTAGCCATCGCCGTGGCGCACCGCGACGTTGTTGTAGCCAAGGCGCCGTAGCGTTTCGTGTGCACGTATGGCGAGTGGTTCGAGGATCTCGATCGTGAAGACGCGCTTGGCAACGCGCGAGAGCACGGCGGCGCCGTATCCGGAACCGGTTCCGACCTCCAGCACGCGTGCGTCCGGCGACAGCGCCGCCAACTCCGTCATGACCGCGACGATGTAGGGCTGGCTGATCGTCTGCCGATGGCCGATCGGAAGCGGCGCGTCGTCGTACGAGAACTCGCGCCACTTCTCCGGCACGAACTCGTGGCGCGGCACGGTGCGCATCGCGGCCAGCACCGCCTCGTCCGTCACATCCCGACCAGCGAGTTGCTCCCGAACCATCTCCGCCCGAGTTGCCGCCCAAGGATCGACCACAACCGGTTCAGCAGTGGGTTGACCGCAGGTCGCGAGGAGAAGAACGCAAAGGGACGGTCGAACCACCCCTCTAGCTTACGGCTTTGGGCTCTGGGCTTTGGGCTTTGCGCAGCGACCAGACCGTTCGCCCTGCGAGCGACCTGCCATGGGGCCTCGATTGTCCCGTGGGACCGCACCAAGACAGCCGAGACCCAACGACAACACGTTCGCGAGTGGTTGGCCTAGTTGCGGCGCAAAGCCCTGAGCCCAAGGCCCAAAGCCGAGTACGAACTAGTACTCCCCCGCCACGCCCTGCAGCGTAACGAGGTGCTCTTTTTTCTGTTCAAGCGCGCGTTTGACGAGCGAAAGGACCTCGGGATCGTCCGAGACGAGCGCGAGTTCCTGCTCGATGCGGGCGATCGTCTTTACCTGCTGCTGTGCCGCGAACTTGGCCAGGAAGCGCAGGTCGAGGTAGTTGAGATCCACGTTCCAGAAGGGGAAGACACCCACCTGCGGCACGCCGTCGCGCTCTGCGAGCAGATTCGCGATCTCGTGGGCGAGCGCCTTCTCCTCGTCGGAGACGCCGTTCACAGCCGCG
>CBDURV010000462.1:0-3934 GCA_965369495.1 uncultured bacterium | reverse complement strand
GCGCCCGCGCGACGTCGCGCCAGCGGAACCCCTCGTCCTGCGCTTGCGCCGAATCGATGAAGCGCCGCAGCGCGTGCAACGCTTCGTCGTACGCGCCGCTCGCCTCGCAGGCGACGCCGTAGAGATAATCGAACTGCGTCCGCAGGCTGGCGGAGCCGTCGCGTTCGACCTGATCGCGCACCGCTTCGAGGCTCTGCCGCGCGCGCGACGAGAGCGCCAGGGCGATCAGCCGCCGACTTCCGCGCAGCGTGAAGGGGAGCGACTCGCGCTCGCGCCCGGCCGCGCGCAGGTGGTCGGCAATGGCGAGCGCGTAGCGGGTGCGCGCTTCGTCGTCATCGTGAACCGCCAGCAGCGCGTCCGCCACCTGGCCGTGGAGGCGGCGCAGCAGCCCCGCATCCCGCTCGGCGAGCATGCGCTCGACCACGGGCGTCACGACAGCCGTCCAGAACCTGTAGCGGTCGAGCAGCGCGTCGGAGGAGCGAATCAGGCCGCGTCCCTCCCACTCCGTAAGCGCCGCCTCGATCGCGTCGGGATCCTTCACGGCTGCGCGCAGCACCGCCGTATCGAATTCGTCGCCGATGAGCGCTGCCGCGGCGAGCAAGTCGAACGAATCCGGCGCCAGCGATTCCAGCCGCGCGCGCGTCGCCTCTTCCAGCCCCGCCGGGACCAGGGCGCGCAGGCGCTCCGGCGTCAGCGATGCCGCGACGCGCCAGCCGTCCGCCTCGCGCGTGACCAGCCGCTCCTCGCCGCGCCGCAACATTCTCAGCACCTCGGTGGCGTGCTGCGGGTTTCCCGCGGTCAGGTCGAACAACGCGGACACGAACCAGGGCGCCTCTTCCGCAAAGTGCTGACCGGGAAAGACCTCCTCGATGAGACGCTCCAGGTCCCTTCGACGCAGCGGCTCGAGTTCGATCACGTCGATCCGCAAGCCGCGCTTCTCCCACAGGCGCATGCCCTCGAGCAGGCCTGCTATGCGACCCCGCGTCTCCGAGTCGTCGCTGCCGGTCGATGCCGTCGCCACGATCAGCACCGGCAGCCCCTCGCCGCGCGACCGCGACGCGATCTCGAAGGTAATGCGCACGACCACCTCGTCGGCAAGGTGCAGGTTGTCGAGCAGCAGCACCAGCGGACCCACGCGCGCGGCCTCCCGCACGAGCGTGAACCAGTGCTGGACCACGGGGGCGTCGTTTTCCACCGGCATGCCGCCCAGCAGGATCTCCGCGAAGTAGCGCGCCGACGCGGGATGGTCGCCGAGCATGCTGTTGACGGCAGCCCGCACGCCGTGGGCGGCGCCCGGCGAAAGCGAAAGCAGCTCACGCGCCATGTCGTGCAGCACCCGCATCGGACGTCCGCCGTGCATGACGGCCCGGCTATGGATGCTGCGCACGTCGGCAGCGCCGGTCATGCGCTCGCACTCGCGCAGCATCCGCGAGCGGCCGGTACCGGGCGCGCCCAGAACGAGCACCATGCCGCCTTCGCCGCGCGCGACCGCATCGACCGCCTCGCGCAGCACCTCGGTTTCGTCCTCGCGACCCACCAACCGCTGGTGAAAGGCGAACGCGACGTCGAAGGGCATGGGGGCGATCGAGTGCACCACCTCGGCGCGCGGCCCTCGAACGGTCAGCAGTCCGCCCGGCATCTCGTAGCTGCCTTCGCGGGCGGCGACCGCACGCACGCGCAGAACGATATTGGTGGCGCCCCCCACTTCGACGCACACCTCCTCGCGCCGATTCGGCGTGAGCACTTCGACCCCTTCGATCACGGCACAGTCCCAGATCACCTCGACCGGGCCCGGTCCGACATCGCCGCGCACGACAACTTCCAATGCGAACGGCTCGCCCGCACGCGGGCGGCGCGGGCGCAGCCGCACCTGCTCGACGACCAGCGAGGTGGGCCCGCGCGACGGTTCGATGCCGGCCGGGTCGATGTGCCAGTCGTGGCGCAGTCCGCGCGCGATGCCGGCAAGGGTCGCGAGCACCTCGTCGAAGTCGCGCGGCCGCTCGTCGGGATCCTTCGCCACGCAGCGCGCGACCAGCGCACGCAGAGCATCGGGCACCTCTTCCAGGGGCGGCGGCACGTCATTGAGCACGCGCCGAATCTGCTCGGGCACCGAGGTCGCCTCGAGCGGGTTGCGCCCGGTCAGCATCTCGTGCACGACGAGGCCGAATGCGTAGAGGTCGGCGCGGCGATCGACGAACTCGGCGCCGCGCAACTGCTCCGGTGCCATGTAGGCGAGCGTGCCGGCGGTCGCGGCGGATGCACCCGCCGCCTCTACCTGCTCGCGGAAAACGCGCGCCAGTCCGAAGTCGGTCACCTTGAGCGTGTCATCGTCGGCAACGAGCAGGTTGCTCGGCTTGAGATCGCGATGCAGCACCCCCACGCCGCCGGGCACATCCCGCGTGTGCGCGTAGGCCATGCCGGCCGCGCACTGCATGGCGAAGTCGAGCGTGCGTTCCAGCGTCAACCGCCTGCCGTCCATGCGCGCGGCGAGATCGGCTCCGTCCACGAACTCCAGCACCAGGAACGGCGCCGGTTCATGCTCGATCAACCAGAATGCCTGCACGAGGTGCGGGTGGCGGTCGAGCGCGATCCACGTCTCCGCCTCGCGCCGAAACGCATCCTGCACGCTGTCGTCGCCGGCGAGTTCGGGACGAACCGTCTTGAGCGCGTAGCGGCGCCCCGTCTGCGCGTCGGTCGTCGTCCAGAGCAGCCCCATGCCGCCGCGAAACACCGCGTCAATGCGAAAGCGCTCCAGGAGGATATCTCCCGCGCCGAGGGCTAGCAGGTCGGAGGTCATGGAAGTGGGTTATGCTCTGCTGTCGCAAGCGGTTACGGCAGACGCCCGCCGAACTTCGCGGAGGATAACGCTCCCAGATGTCGCGTCAAAAGTTTGGGTCAGGGTCCAAGAACGGCGCGCGTGTCGTGCTCGGCATCAACGCGTACAGCCACGACGCAGGTGCGGCGCTCTTTATCGACGGCCAACTCGTCTTCGCCGCGGAGGAGGAACGTTACGACCGCGTAAAGCATAGTGCCGCCTTCCCCCACGGCGCGATCGTCGCCGCCTGCCACCACGCCCGCATCCACTCCAGCGACATCGAGCAGCTCGCCTTCTGCTGGCGCCGCGACATGGCGATCGTCCAAAAAGCGCTTTACGTGCTCAAAGGGTTCCCTCGCACCCTCCCATTCCTGCTGGAGCGCCCCGAAGGACTGCCGGGACGCGTGGGCTACCTGCAGGCGGTGCGCTCCCTGCCCCGCGACGTTCGCGCCGCCGGCATCGACGCGCCGATCACCTATGTCGCGCACCACCGCGCTCACGCGGCGCAGGCCTACCGGTTCGGGAGCGAGGAACGGCTGGATATCCTCGTGGCGGACGGCATGGGCGAGTGGGAGACGACCACCCACTGGGAGGTGGTCAAGGGGATGCTCGTGCAACGCAGCGCCCACCACTACCCAAACAGCCTCGGCAAAATCTATGCGGCCGTGACCCAGCACCTCGGCTTCCGACCCGAAAGCGGCGAGGGCAAGACGATGGGGCTTGCGCCGTTTGGCACCAACGCGCTGGTGATCCAAATGGAAGACCTGTGCCTTGACGTGCGCAATTTCGACTTTTCACGGGGGTGCACAACGATGGCGGGATCGCGGTTCGAAGCGGTCTTCGGGCCGCCGCGCGAGCCGAACGCGCCGATTACCCAGCACCACAAGGACATCGCCTACGCGGTGCAGTCGACGCTCGAGTGGGCCGGTCACGTGATGCTGGAGCCTGGGCAGCGGCGCCCCCACCTCGCGCTGGCGGGAGGCATCTTCCTCAATTGCGCACTCAATGGGACGTTGCTGCGGGAGCAGAGCTACGACTCGATCTTCGTCTTCCCCGCCGCCGGGGACGCGGGTGCGGCGGCGGGCGCGGCGGCCGAAGTGCTGGAACTGGAACCGCAGG